>DXDK01000114.1 GCA_019115545.1 Candidatus Evtepia faecavium | reverse complement strand
CAGGTGGCCGAAGACCAGGCCCATGAGGATGCACCCCCCGGTGGTGGTGAGGGAGAAGTTGCCGATGTGGACGCTCCCCACCGCCACCCCGCAGAGGATGGCCAGGGACAGGGGGAAGAAGCCAAAGCCCTCCACCTGGACCAGCCGGTCCGGCAGGGGCCGGCCCTCGGCGGCGTCCACCTGCTGGAGCCTGGCCCGCTCCGCGGCCAGGTCGGCGTGGGTGAGCTTGGGGATCAGCTGGACGAAGAGGACCACCCCCACCACCCCGAAGAGATAGGCGATGCCGTACCCCACGGAGACCAGGGACTCCAGCTCCGCCGTGGCCACGGTGGCCTTGGCGGCGGAGAAGGCCGGGGTGGAGGTGAGGGCCCCCGCCAGCAGGCCCACCAGGATGGCGGTGAACTCGTCGTCGGCCAGGTTGGTGAAGGGCCGGCCGATGAGGATGCACCCCACGCAGGCCAGGGCCCCGAAGAGGATGATCACCAGCCCCAGGCAGACGTAGGACTTGAAGTTCTTCTTAAAGTTGCTCAGAAAGGTGGGCCCGGCGATGAAGCCCACGGCGGTGACGAAGAACATCAGCCCTAAGTTCTCCACGATCTTCAGCCCGTCGGTGACGTAGGTGACTCCCTCCACCGAGAGCTGGCCGGCCAGGCTGGGGTAGCAGAAGCACCCGAAGAGCAGGGCCGCCACGAACACCCCGGCGGTGCCCAGGTTCACCCCCTTGACGGTGACCTTCCCCACCAGGTATCCCGCCGCCGCGATGGCAAACACGCAGAACACCAGAAACACGGTGCCCGTAATGGAGAACGAGAATGGCATGGGGATCCTTCCTTCCTGGGGTTATTTGGGGCTGCGTTTCTGGAACGCGCGCCAGGTGCAGGCGAAGGTGTCCATGTTGTCCAGCCGGTCGCTGGCGATGGGGGTGGCCAGGGCGGCGGCGTGGGGGGCGGTCTTCACCAGGTCGGGTTGGGCGTAGGATTCCTGGGCGATGGATTTCAAGGCGTCGGTGTACTCGTCGATGTCCGCCTTGGAATAAGTCTCGCAGGCCTCGGGGGTGAAGGGCTCCGGGATGATCCGGGGGTGGTGGCTGGCGAAGTAGCTCTGGAAGCCGTAGTCCACGATCCGCCGGTCGATGTCGTCGGTGGTGACGCCGGTGTCCCGGGTGAGCTCCTCCCAGCTCAGGCGGGCCTGCTCCAGGCGGCGCTTCCCCGGGGCCCAGGGCATGGTGATTCCCTGGACGGCCTCCATCTTCTTGAGCAGGTAGTTGTTGTTGAGGATGGACAGCTCGGAGACCTGCTTGAGCCCGTCGGCCCCCAGGCTGCGGATGTAGGCATAGGCCCGCAGCACCACGGCGGGCACGCCGTAGAACTTCCGGAGCTTGCCGATGGAGTCCGGGCGGTTGTAGTCCAGGTAGTACTTCTCCCCGTCAAATTCAACCGTGGGCACCGGGAGGAACTTGGCCAGTTCGGCGGTGCACCCCTGGGCGCCGGAGCCGGGCCCCTGGCTGCCGTGGGGGGAGGAGAAGGTCTTGTGGAGGTTGAACTGGCACAGGTCAAACCCCGCATCCCGGGCCCGGGTGATGCCCATGAGCCCGTTGAGGTTGGCCTGGTCATAGACGCACAGCCCCCCGGCGGCGTGGACGATGTCCACGAACTGGCGGATCTTCTCGTTGTAGATACCGGTGTCCTCGGGGTTGGTGATGAGCAGGGCGGCGGTGTGCTCCGACACGGCGGCCTTCAGGGCCTCCAGGTCGGGGATGCCGCTCTCGTCGGGGTAGAGGGTGATGACCTTGTACCCCAGGGCGGCGGCGGTGCCGGCGTTGCCGGGGTGGGAGAGGATGGTGGTGATGATCTCGTTGCGCTGTTCCCCCTCCCCCCGGGCCTGGTGATAGGCGTGGATCACCGCCACGTTGGAGAAAATCCCCTGGGACCCCCCGGCGGGGTTCAGGCTGAACCGGTCCATGCCGGAGATGGCTTTCAGGTACTGCTCGGTCTCGTACATCACCTGGAGGATGCCCTGGGTGGTGGCCTCGTCCTGGTAGGGGTGCAGCTCGGCAAACCGGGGGTCCCGGACGAAGCTCTCGTGGATCTTGGGGTTGTACTTCATGGTGCAGGTGCCCAGGCCGATGTCGATGTTGATGTCCGCCCCGATGGTCTCCTGGGACAGGCGGAGGTAGTGGCGCAGCAGCTGCATCTGCCCCAGCTCCGGCAGTTTGGGGGGCTGGGCGCGGCGGTAGCCGGCGGGGACGGGGTCCCCGGCGGCCTGGGCCACCTCCGGCTCGATGGCCTCGGTGAGGATGGCCCGCTGGCCCGGGGCCCCCATCTCCATGAGGATGGGCTCATCCCACCGGGCCTCGTGAAAGTCTCGTCTTCCGTCCAGTTTCATTGGGCACTCCCTCCTAAGATTTCGGCCAGGGCAGCGCACAGGGTGTGGATGTCCGCCGCGGTGGTGGTGTCATTGACGCAGTAGAGGGCCTGGCCGGCGCAGTCGGGGAAGGCCCGGCCCAGGTCCACCCCGCCGAAGATGTTTCGCTCCAGCAGGGCGGCGTGGATCTCCGCCACACTCTTGCCGGTGGCGGAGAAGTCTACCACGAACTCCTGGAACACCGGGGCGGGGTTCACCTTCACCCCGGGCAGGGCGGCCAGCTGCTTTTGGGCATAGGCGGCGTAGGAGAGGATGCGCTCCCCCAGCTCCCGCATCCCCTGGGGGCCCATGACGGCCAGGTAGCACCCGGCCACGATGGCCCACAGGCCGCACTCGGTGCCGAAGTATTCCTTGGCCTTTTCCCGGGTGGCGTGGCTGTTGCGGTAGTACAGGGCCCGGCCCCAGCCGTACTGGCCCTCCTTGCCGGTCTCGGAGATGCCGTAGAGGTAGGTGGGCAGCTCGTTGACCAGGGCGGGGTCGCTGTCCATGGCGATGAAGCCGGCGCAGCCGCTGCCGTACTGCATGTGGATGCCCAGGGGCTGGATGTCCCCGCAGGTGAGGTCCGCCCCGTACCGGGCGGGGGGCTCCATGATTCCCAGGGCGGAGACCTCGGGCATCACGATGCCCAGGGCCCCGGCCCCGTGGGCCAGGTCCATGACCTGCTTGGCCTGGGGCTGGAAGGCGCCCAGGTAGGAGGGGTTCTCCAGAAAGACGGCGGCGGTGTTGTCCGAGAGCTTGGCCTTCAGGTCATCCAGGTCCAGCACTCCCCCGGGGTCGGCCACGGGGACCAGCTTCCCGAAGGGGGCACAGTAGGTCTCCGCCTGGGAGCGGATCTCCGGGTTCATGTGGGCGGGGATGAGGATCTCCCGCCGCTCCGGCCGCAGGCGGAAGGCCATGCGGAAGGAGGAGGAGACCGCCTGCCCGGCGTCATAGGTGGGGTAGCTCACCACATCCAGCTCCAGCAGCTCGGCCATCATGCTGGCGTACTCGAAGATGGCCTGCATCTTGCCGTGGTCGGAATAGGTGTCCCCGCAGTAGGCGGTGAGGAACTCCGAGCGGTTGGCGATCTCGTCGCACACGGCGGGGATGTAGCGCTTGTAGCACCCGGCCCCCAGGAAGCTGATGGCCTCCTCGGTGGAGGTGTTCCGGGCCAGGATGGCGTTCATGTGGCGTTTCAGGGCCTGCTCGCTGAGGATGGGTTCTGGCAGGTCCATCTCCCCGTGGAAGAGGAGGTCCTCCGGGATGACCGAGCGGTAGATCTCGGCCACGTCCTTCACGCCCACTTCTCGGAGCATCTCGGCCTCAATGGCGGGGACGCTGTTGGGCATGTAGGGGTGTACAAAGTGGTTCGACAAGGAAACATCCCTTCCTTTCTCTGGGGCGGTATCCCAGGTCCGTTCCGTTTTGGGGAGCCGTGGCTCCATTACCTCTAGTATAAAGGTTCCCCTGGGGGGAAGGTCAAGGAAGGTTTTCCGGGGCAATGCCGGGGGAGAAGGCGGCAAAACCCCGCTGTTTTCCGGGAAAACTGCGGGAAATCCCTGGGGCAGGCCCGCCTTTTCCCCTGGAAAAAGGTTCGCACAGCCTGGGGGGCGGGGAAGAAAGGTTCCATCTGGTGGAAACTTTTGTACGCAGGAGGAAATAGGATGGACATTTGGGGGAATTGCGCTACAATAGAAACACGAACACATTCCGTGCGCCCGGGCCCGCCCCGGGCAGGGGGGAGGCCCGGCCGTGAAGGAATCCAGATACACCGTGGGGGAGATGGCGAACCTCTGCAACGTCACCGCCAAGCAGCTGCGGTACTATGACCAGGAGGGCCTGCTGAAGCCCGCCCACCGGGATGCGCAGAACGGCTACCGGTACTATGACCAGAGCCAGATTGAGGAGGTCCTCCTCCTCACCAGACTCAAGGCCCTGGACCTGCCCAACCAGCGCATCGCCGCCTTGATGGGCCAGCGGGACCTGGCCACCCTCTCCCGGGAGCTGGAGGGCCACCTCTACGCCGTGCGCCGGGAGCGGGACCAGGTGGTGGCCAAGTACGACGCCCTCATCGACAACATCCTCCAGGCCCTGGGGGGGCTGTCCCTGCTGGCCTCCCGCCCGGCGGGGGAGGCCACAGCCCTGGCGGTGGTGGACTTCCCCGCCACCTGGGTGGCCTACACCCGCTACCGGTGCTACTGGAAGGCCAGCAAGCTCTTCATCTCCCGCCGGGCCGAGCTGCTCAAGGCCATGGACCAGGCGGGGCTGGAGCCGGTGGAGGTGAACATGGCCATCTTCCACTCCGACTACAAGAAGCAGTTCAGCGAGGACCCGGCCGACCACGAGGGGGACCTGGAGGTGTGCTACCGGGTGAAGCACCCGGATCCCCGCGCCCCCCTGTGCCGGCAGATCCCCCCCTTCCGGGCGGTGACCTGCCTGTACGTGGGGCCCTATGCGGAGATGCTGCCGGCCTACCAGGCCCTGGAGGACTACGCCCGGCGGCTGGGGCTGCCCCTCCAGGGGATCTCCCTGGAGGAGTATCTGGTGGGGGCCACCATGACGGCGGACCCGCGGAACTATGTGACGCGGATCTATTTGCCCATCCAGGAGGGATAGGCGGCGCGTTTTCACAAACAGCAGCAGGGCGGAGAGGGTTCCTCTCCGCCCTGCTGCTGTTTGGGCTGTTTGGGGATTTAAGGCCGGATGACAAACTTTGCCAGCCCTCTCCTTTGGCATCCCCGGCGTTATGTGGACGGCAGGAGTTTGATCACCAGGGATTTCGTGATGGTATAGATGGAATAGCCGGGGTCGGAGACGCCGGCCAGGTCCATGGCGTGCCTCTGCTTCTCCGTGGCTGTTGTGTAGGGGTAGACCCCGAAGAGGAAGGGGAAGAAGGCGTAGAGGAAGGCCTGCCGGTCCTCCCCGGCCATGGCGGGGAAGAAGGTCTCCAGGCAGCGCTCCAGGGCCGCCATGGCCCTGGCATAGACCTTCTTAAAGGCCACCAGGTTCTCCAGGCGGCTGTTGGCCTCCATGTCGTAGAGGTTCATGGACAGGAGTTTCAGCATACACGTCCGCTTCTCCAGGGTGCGGGCCAGGGCCCCGGCGAATTCCTCCGCCGTGAGGGCGGTGTGGGTCTCGGGGAGGGCGGCCAGGTCCTCCCCCCAGGTCTCGTACTCCTGCTGGAGCAGGGCCAGGAAGATCTCCTCCTTGGTGTGGAAGTAGTTGTAGATGGAGGTGCGGGTGAAGGTGGTCTTCTCCCCGATCTCTTTCAGGGTGATCTCCCGGAAGCTCATGGTCTGGTACAGGCAGGCGCAGGCCTGGATGATCTCCTCCTTGCGGGAGTGGGTCCGTTCTGCGGATCCTCTGGGCATGGTGCATCCCCCTCTTTCCTGGCCGGGTTCCGGCCGATGGTAAGGCTATGATAGGCCTTTTCTGACGGGACGTCAAGTCACGGGGGAGGGAAGGGGCTCAGCCCTTGCCCAGGGCGCCCTTGGCCCAGGCGGCGGCGTTGCCGTGGACGGTCCTCCCCTGGACCCAGCGGGCGCCGGGGCACCGGGTCTGCAGGCTCCGGGTGGCCCCGTCGATGCCGCTGCCCCCGGAGGTGGCGAAGGGGAGGATGGTCTTGCCGGAGAAGTCATAGCTTTCCAGGAAGGTGTCCACGATCCGGGGCTCCACATACCACCAGATGGGAAAGCCCAGGAAGATGGTGTCGTACTGGTCCATGCGCTCCACCGGCTGGGCGATGGCCGGGCGGCAGGCGGGGTCGTTCATCTCCAGGGAACTGCGGCTTTTCTTGTCGGTCCAGTCCAGGTCGGCCCGGGTATAGGGGGTGGCGGGGCGGATCTCATAGAGGTCGCCCCCCACGGCCTGGGCGATGGACCGGGCGGCGCCAGCCGTGGTGCCGCTGGCGGAGAAATAGGCTACCAGGATCTTGCGCATAACAGGTGCTCCTTTGCAGCGGCGGGGAACCCGCCGGATATTTCTGACATCGTGTCAGTGTCTGTATCATAGCACAGTTCTGACACCGTGTCAACAATAAAAATCCCCCATGAGGGGGGGAGGGGTGTGGGCCCTTTGGGCCCGATGCCTGTTGTTGTGGCGCAGGTGCAAACCTGCCATGTGGGGCCGGGGGCCAGCCTCCGATGGTACGTACCCTACAGGCCGTGCCTCTGAAGCGGCCTCGGGGCGCAGCGCCCCGTTGCCCCGCCTACCCGGCGGGGGCCCTGCTTTCTTTATAAGAAAGCAGGGGGAAAGAATCGCAGGGCTCCGCCCTGCACCCGGATTTTTAAAACCGCTCGCTGCTCGCTCGCTCCAGCTTTTGGGATAGAGACGCAGCAAGGCGGCAGTGGGTTTTATCGTGACCCATGTACGTGCCCTGATTTGGGGACTTTCTTTTTTGAGATTTTTTCAGACTGGATTTTTCCACAAAGCAAGATCCAGCCAAAAAATTTTTCTCCGAATATGCGTTTCCAAATCTGGTCTGGTGGACTTTTGCCAGAAAGAGATGGCCGCAGAGGGCATCAACCCAAAAGAGGGAGCGAGCCCCAGCGAGCGGTTTGATTCCAGGGGGTGCAGGGGGGAACCCCCTGCGACTCTTTGCGTCCGGGCTTTCTCTAGAGAAAGCCTGGATCCCCGCCCCGGACAGGGGCGGGAAACCACCTCGCAGGGTTGAGCCTGCGACGGACCCAACGGTACGGCGTACCGATGACGGCCGGGCCCCCGGCCCCACGTGGCAGGGGTTAACCTGCGCCGTCCCAACGGTACGGCGTACCGATACCAACGCCCCCCGGGGCTCACGCCCCGGACCCCTCCACCGGGCACTGCCGCCCGGTGTGGTCGATGGTGTAGTCCACCCCCTCCTCCCCGGGGAGGACCAGCTGGCTCACCGGGACGATGTCGTACCCCTGGCCCAGGAGGTACTCCAAAATCCCCGGCAGGGCCTCGGGGGTGTGGAGGGCGGCGTTGTGAAACAGGACGATGGACCCCGGCCCCACCTTCTCCGTCACCCGCTGGGTGATGGTGGCCGCGTCGTAGTCCTTCCAGTCCAGGCTGTCCACGTCCCACTGGATGGGCTGGATGCCCATGCCCCGGACGGTGGAGATCACGTGGTCGTCGTACTCCCCATAGGGGGGCCGGAAGAGGGTGGGCCGCACCCCGGTGATGGCCTCGATCTTGTCGCTGCAGGCGGTGAGGTCGGCGGTGATCTCCTGGGCGGAGAGGGTGTTGAAGTGGTCGTGGTGGTCGGAGTGGCTCATCACCTCGTGGCCGGCGTCGGAGAGGGCCTTTACCGATTCCGGGTATTTCTCCACCCAGTCCCCCACCACGAAGAAGGTGGCCTTGACGTGGTAGCGGCCCAGGATGTCGATGAGCTGCTGGGTGTCCTCGTTGCCCCAGGCGGCGTCGAAGGTGAGGGAGCAGACCTTGTAGTCCCGCTGCACGCAGTACACCGGCAGCTGCCGCTGGGGGGCGGAGGCGGTGACGTAGGCGGGGAGGGTGGTCACCAGGCACAGGGCGCAGGCGCACAGCAGGGCCCCGGGGAGGGCCAGCCACCCCTTGGACAGCAGCAGGACCTTCCGGGGCCGGCGGGGGGTGTGGGGAAACCATGTCATAGCGATCCCGTCCTTTCCATCTGCTTCCATTCCTATGCGCCGGGGCGGGGATCATGCCTGTTTTCTGCAGGAGCAGCTGCAAAAAAGGGGGGAAATGCCGGGGCTTGTCCCGGGATTTTGCCGGAATTTGTTGCAGTTTTTCGGGGAATCGGGTATAATGCCCCTGACTGCCGCGGCGGCCCGGAGGCGGGGAAAGTCTATTGACTTGTCACCTGTTCTGGCATATAATAAGTTGATTTTACTTCGGACCAGCCGGCCCCTCCGGGGCGGCCGCTTTGACTTCGGCGGGGGAGCCCCCGCCAGAAAACTGAGGATCACAACCATGAATACGAGTAAGAAACTGAACATGACCATGCTGTGCGACTTCTACGAGCTCACCATGGGCAACGGATACTTCAAAGCCGGGTATCAGGACCGGATCACCCACTTCGACCTGTTCTTCCGCAGCGTCCCGGACAACGGGGGCTATGCCATCGCCGCCGGGTTGGAGCAGGTCATCGAGTACATCCAGGACCTCCACTTTGACCCTGAGGACATCGCCTACCTCCGGGGCCGGAAGATCTTTGACGAGGGCTTTCTGGACTACCTGGCCCACTTCAAGTTCACCGGGGACATCTTCGCCATCCCCGAGGGGACCCCGGTGTTCCCCAACGAGCCCATTCTCACCGTCCGGGCCCCCGCCATCCAGGCCCAGCTGCTGGAGACCTACCTGCTGCTGACCATCAACCACCAGTCCCTCATCGCCACCAAGGCCAACCGCATCTGCCGGGCCGCCCGGGGCCGGGGGGTGCTGGAGTTCGGCTCCCGCCGGGCCCAGGGGTCCAGCGGCGCCATCGACGGCGCCCGGGCCGCCTTCATCGGCGGGTGCAAGGGCACCGCCTGCACCATCTCCGACCAGCTCTACGGGGTGCCCGCCGGGGGCACCATGGCCCACGCCTGGGTCCAGACCTTCGACACCCAGTACGACGCCTTCCGCACCTACTGCGAGATCTACCCCGAAAACGCCGTGCTGCTGGTGGACACCTACAACACCCTGGAGAGCGGCGTCCCCGACGCCATCCGGGCCTTCAACGACGTCCTCAAGCCCAAGGGCATCAAGAAATGCGGCATCCGCCTGGACTCCGGGGACATGGCCTACCTCACCCAGAAGGCCCGCCAGATGCTGGACGAGGCCGGCTGGACCGAGTGCACCATCACCGTGTCCAACTCCCTGGACGAGTTCATCATCCAGGACCTCCTCCTCCAGGGGGCGCAGATCGACACCTTCGGGGTGGGCGAGCGCCTCATCACCGCCCGGAGCGAGCCGGTCTTCGGCGGGGTGTACAAACTGGTGGCCTATGAGGACAACCAGGGCAACGTGATCCCCAAGATCAAGCTCAGCGAGAACGTCTCTAAGATCACCACCCCCCAGTACAAGAAGGTCTACCGCCTCTACGGCGGGGAGACGGGGAAGGCCATCGGCGACTGGCTGTGCACCTACGACGAGGACGTGGACAGCAACCGCAACCCCGACGGCAGCCTCACCATCTTCGATCCCGACGCCACCTGGAAGAAGAAGACCGTCCACAACTTCGTGGCCAAGCCCCTCCAGGTGCCCATTTTCCAGGGGGGCAAGCTGGTCTACCAGCTGCCCAAGCTGGAGGAGATCCAGCAGTACTGCAGCGACCAGATGGACACCCTGTGGGATGAGGTGAAGCGGTTCGACAACCCCCACAACTACTATGTGGACCTCTCCCAGAAACTGTGGAACACCAAGTACGACCTGATCACCCACCACAAGTAATCCCGGGAAAGGAGGCTGCCCATGAAGGCGGAGGAACGAAGAGCCGTCATTGCCCAAACCCTCACAACGGACCGCCCCATCAGCGCCACCGCCCTGGCCCGCCGGTTCGCCGTGAGCCGGCAGATCATCGTGGGGGACATCGCCCTGCTCCGGGCAGGGGGGATGGACATCGTGGCCACCCCCCGGGGCTATAAGCTGGGGGAGACCTCCGGCCTGGTCCGGGCGGTGGCCTGCCTGCACACGGCGGAGCAGACCGAGGCGGAGCTGCTGGCCATGGTGGACAACGGCTGCACCGTGGTGGATGTGGTGGTGGAGCACCCCCTCTACGGCCAGCTCACCGGGCAGCTCTCCCTGGCATCCCGGTACGACGTGGCGCAGTTCGTGGGCAAGATCCGGGACAGCGTCCCCCTCTCCGCCCTCACCGGCGGGGTCCACCTCCACCACCTGCGCTGCCCCGACGAGGCGGCCTACCAGCGGGTGTGCCGGGCCCTGGAGGGGCTGGGCATCCTCTATACCCAGGGAAACGGCGGGGAATCTGCGGGAAAGGATTGACAAGTTTCCATTGAGACTGTACAATAGACCTTGCGCGTGTCAAGACATGCGTAAGGTCTGTTTTTTGTTCTGCGAGAAAAGGAGTGTATATGAACGGATTTCGTGCCTTCCTCCGGCGGAAGAACATCGTCTTTTCCGCCAAACGCTACGGGGTGGACGCCTTAGGGGCCATGGCCCAGGGCCTCTTCTGCACCCTGCTGGTGGGGACCATCCTGGACACCCTGGGGACCCAGTTCCACATCGGCTTCCTGGCCGCCCAGGTGGTCACCGTGGGCACCGGGGAGGCGGCGGTGGGGTACACCATCGGCGGCCTGGCCTCCCTGATGGTGGGGCCGGCCATGGCGGTGGCCATCGGCTCGGCCCTCCAGGCCCCGCCCCTGGTGCTCTTCTCCCTGGTGCCGGTGGGGTATGCCACCAACGTCTTAGGCGGGGCCGGCGGCCCCCTGGCGGTGCTGGTCATCGCCATCATCGCCGCCGAGTGCGGCAAGATGGTCTCCAAGGAGACCAAGGTGGACATCCTGGTGACCCCCATCGTCACCGTCCTGGTGGGCATCGGGGCGGCCTACCTCATCGCCCCCCCCATCGGCGCGGCGGCCTCCGCCGTGGGCAACATCATCATGTGGGCCACGGAGCTGCAGCCCTTCTTCATGGGCATCCTGGTCTCGGTGATCGTGGGCGTGGCCCTCACCCTGCCCATCTCCAGCGCCGCCATCTGCGCGGCCCTGGGCCTCACCGGCCTGGCCGGCGGGGCGGCGGTGGCCGGCTGCTGCACCCAGATGGTGGGCTTTGCCATCCTCTCCTTCCGGGAGAACCGGTGGGGCGGCCTGGTGTCCCAGGGGCTGGGCACCTCCATGCTCCAGATGGGCAACATCGTCCGCAACCCCCGGATCTGGATCCCCCCCACCCTGGCCTCGGCCATCACGGGGCCCATCGCCACCTGCGTCTTCCACCTGCAGATGAACGGCACCGCCGTCTCCTCGGGCATGGGCACCTGCGGCCTGGTGGGCCCCATCGGGGTGTACACCGGCTGGGTCAACGACATCGCCCAGGGCCTCCGGGGCCCCATCGGCGGCATGGACTGGCTGGGGATGCTCCTCATCTGCTTCATCCTCCCCGGGGTGCTCACCTGGCTCATCGGCATCCCCTGCCGGAAGGCCGGCTGGATCAAGGACGGGGACCTGAAGCTGGAGAGCTGAGGGGAATTTCCCCAAAGGACGGGGGCCGGTTCTATGCAAATCCACCAAAAGGATGGGCCCCGGCCCCCAAAACTTCCAAAACCCCCTTGCAAAACCGGGGGAAGAGGTAGATACTAAACGGTAGAATCCCTCTGAGTTTTCTGCGGAGAGAGTGAGAAACCTGGTAAGGAGGAAACCCATCATGATGAAGAAATGGCTTGCCCTGTGCATGGCGGCGGTGCTGTCCCTGGCCCTGCTGGCCGGCTGCGATTCCGCCGACCCCAACCACCCCTACGACCACGAACCCGCCCCCGCCAACAACGCGGAGACGGAGGAGACGGAAGAGACCGCCGCCGCCCTCTTCTTCGAGGTGTAACGGCACCCCACAACACAGAACCGGCCCGGCAGGGATCCCCCCCGCTGGGCCGGTTTGCTGTTGGGCGGGAAAAATCCGGCCCGGCAGAACACTGCCGGGCCGGGTTTTTTCGCTGACGTTTATTTGCTATGGAAACCCCAAGGTGTGATCAATCCTGGTCCACGATGATGCCGTAGCCGCCGTCGTTGCGCTTGTAGACCACAGAGAAGGACCCGCCCTCGTCCTCGTTGCGGAAGGCGAAGAAGGTGTGGCCCACCAGGTTCATCTGGAGGATGGCCTCCTCCACGCTCATGGGGCGGAAGAAGAAGCGCTTGGTGCGCACCAGGTCATAGGAGGGCTCCTCCTCGGCGTCCACATCGGGGACGAAGAACTCGGCGTTGGGCTGGTCAAAGGCGCCCTTGCGCAGGCGCTTTTCCAGGCGGGACTTGTTCTTGCGCAGCTGCCGCTCAATGGAGGCCACGGCGGCGTCGATGGAGACAAACATATCCGAGGTGCTCTCCGCCACGCGGATGACGGTGGCGCCGGAGCGGATGGTGACTTCCAGGTTGTTCCGGCCCTTTTCCACGCTGAAGACCACGGAGGCCTCCGGCTCGGTCTGGAAATACCGGTCTAACTTGCCGATCTTCTTTTCCGCATAGTTGTGCACACGGTTGGGGATGTTCACTTTCTTGTCGGTAAAGGTGAATTTCATGGATGTCAGCTCCTTTCATGGGGGCAAGGGAGGGAGCCTGTCCCTTCCTTACGTTCACAGTATACCATGCTTTCCCGGAAAAGTCACCATGTTTTGTGAAAATTGTGAAAAACAGAGAAAGAAGGGCCCATCTGGCCCCCTCGACGCCCTTCGACCAAAGCCACCCCTTGACCGCTGGAAGAAATTGGGATACCATAGAGACCGGCGGAAGGTGTTGTCCGTCATGACATCGTTCATTCCATTCTCCTGCTTTGGCGCTTCCCTTTCGGGAGGCGCCCCTTTTTTTGCCGGGAAAGAGAAACCGCGCCCCAGCCGGCGGGGCTGGGGCGCGAGGGGGGGGACTTGGTTACCGGTGACCTCCCCGGCGGGAGCTGCGCTTCTCTGTCATCTTCAGGTCGGAGAGCTTGCTGTCGGAGGCCTGCATGAACTGCTTCAGCCGGGCCTCGAAGTCCGCCGGGCCGGCCGGCTGCTGGGGGGGCGCCCAGACTTCCCGGCCCCGGTGGCCGGTGCTGTGGTGGCTGCCGCCGTGGGGGGCACTGCCGCCGTGGCCGCCCCGGAAATCAGGCCGGCTCTGCCGCTCCCGCCCGGCGCCTTGGGTCCGGGGAGGAGGGGGCGTGGCCTTCTTGATGGACAGATTGATCCGCCCGGCCTCGTCGATGCTGACCACCTTGACCTTGACCGCCTGTCCTTCCGTGAGAAAGTCGCTGACGTTGGTCACGTAGGAGTGGGAGATCTCGGAGATGTGGACCAAACCGGACCGCCCGCCGGGCAGGGTGACGAACGCGCCGAATTTGGTGATGCTTTTGATGGTTCCTTCCAGGACTGCGCCTACACTGATTTCCATATGTGGTGAGAATCCTCCTCGTTGTGATCGCTCCTGCAGAGCGGTGGAGAAAAAGAGCGGGAGGCCCTTAATCTGCGATGAAAAACACCCGGTCGTTGGGGGCCACCAGGCCCAGCCGCTCCCGGGCAAGGTCCTCCACGTAGGAGGGGTCGTCCCGGTTTTCAATGGCGTTGGACAGTTCCGTGTTGGCCTGGGTCTGTTCGTCCACCTGCTGGGTGAGGGTGTCGATGGCGGCGTGGGCGTCGGAGATCTGCTGCTGGACGTTCACCAGGGTGAGCACCAGATACACCAGCAGGATCACCAGGACGATCTTTACCACAAGGCCGATCTTTTTGGAGCGGAACATGGGCTGCCGCCTCCTTTCCTTGCCGTGGCCTGCGGCGCAGGGGGCTGCCCCGCAGGATAAGACAATATATTTTACTCCATGGCCGGGAAAAAGGAAAGCCTTTTTTCGGGCTTTTTTGGATTCTTCGAAAAATTTTTACAAACGGGGCCGCGAGGACGCGCCCCAGCCCCAGGAAAGGGGCCAGCAATATCCGGAGGGCCCGGCCCATCCAGCGGGCGGCCCCCTCCACCACCCGGCGGACCCAGGGGCTGGCCAGGGCGAAGTAGGCCGCCGCCCCCAGGGCCAGGCACCCGGCCATGTACAGCCGCACCCGCCCGGCCCCCAGGAGGATGCCGCAGCCAAAGAGGGCGGCGCAGGCCCCCAGCCAGAACAGCAGGTCCAGGGCCCCCTGGAGGGCCCGCCAGGGGGCGGCCAGGCGCAGAGGGCGGAGCAGGTCATAGAACAGCCCCACCCCGGCCCCCGCGGCCAGGCACAGGGCCAGGGCACTGGCCTGGGCGGCCAGAGGCAGGCCCGTCACCGGAACAGCCGGCCCAGCAGGCCGCCCCGGGGAGGCTCCTCCTCCTCGTAGGTCAGGGAGTCCACGGTGCCCTCCACCAGCAGGTCCCCGCCGTCCAGGCTGAGTTTCTCGATGTGCAGCCCCTCCCCCTGGACCAGCAGCCGCCCGGCGGCGGTGGACAGGGCGATGGAGTCCTCGTCAAAGCGCTCCACCCCGCTCACCCCGGACACTGTCAGGTGCTGACGGTCCACCAGGGTGATCCGGTGGTCCCCCAGGGCCCCGGGGAAATCGTTCTCTGCCATGGCCATGCCATCCCGTCCTTTCCTGTGGGTATGAGATACCCCATCTATATGGCCGGGGACGGGGGGATATGCCCCTGGGGGCGGCAGGGGGCCGGCCGGTATCGGCAGGTGGTCCCGTCGGGACCGGCGCAGGGGGAGCTACCACGTGGGGCCGGGGGCCCGCCCCCGGTGGTACGGACCCTACAGGCCCTGCCTCTGAACCGGCCTCGGGGCGCAGCGCCCCGGGGGGCCCGCCTGCCCGGCGGGGGCCCTGCTTTCTTTATAAGAAAGCAGGGGGGAAAGAATCGCAGGGGGTTCCCCCCTGCACCCCCTGGAATCAAACCGCTCGCTGGGGCTCGCTCCATCTTTTGGGTTGGGAGACGCAGCGGAGCGATAGCGGATCTTTTTCGAGACCCATGTACGGGCCCTGATTTGGAAACTTTCCTTTGGAAAAATAGTTTTGGCTGGATTTCTCCTGGCCCTTTCCCTCCGTCCACTAACCTACGCCTCCCAGCCCGCCCAGCTGGGGGGCGGGCCCCTTCCCACGGTGGACACAGGGCCGCAGGCCAGGATACAAAAAAAGCGGGATACCCCGAAGGATATCCCAAACCAGAGAAGGTGGGTCCAGGGAGGAGGAAACTCCTCCTCCCTGGTGTTCTTTCCTCCATTTCTCACAGGAGAAATGGA
>DXDK01000113.1 GCA_019115545.1 Candidatus Evtepia faecavium | reverse complement strand
CGTAGCGGAAGGTGGTGCTCTGGACGATGGGGATGTTCCGGGGCTCGCCGTTGCCGGGGACATACCCGGCGTGGAGGCACTGGGTGCCGTTGTGATACTCTTGCATGGGTGACTTCCTCCTTGGGATCGGGATCCCCCCGCCGGGGCGGGGGCTGGGATAAGATGTTATAAAACGATAAAGAACGTCTTATTATACATCCTCCCCCCGTTTCCGGTCAATCCCTCCCGGGGGAGAAAGAGGACCCCTCCCGGTGTCTCCATCCTAGCACAGGGAGCGCCCCGCCGCCATGGGCAGGGGAGGGTATCTTTCTGCCCCTGGGGGGCCGGAATGGGAAGGGAAGTACCCAAAGCAGAGTAAGTTTCTGTCCCCCCCGGGAGAAAGTCCCTGTTGCAATCCCCTTCCGTCTGTGTCTATAATAGTAGTAACAGGAGAAAGGAAGGGAAAGGGATATGCACCATCGCCTTGTCATCCACAGCGTCGATCTGCAGGACCGGGAGGGCTTTCTGGCCTTCCTGCATGCCTACGCACGCAAGGGCTATGAAGCGGTCCGGATTTTCCGCAGCTTTACCGTGTTCCGAAGGACAGAGACCCCACCCAGGGGCTACAGTATGCGCTTTCTCCCAGAGGGAACGCCCCGGAGAGGCGAGCCCCCGGCCAAGCCCATCCCGGGGCTCAAAAACGGGGTGGAGATTTTCCCCGTCCCCGGGGAGGATGATGCCCACTGGGCAGAGGCCGTCAGTACCCATTATACCGACTTTGTACCCTACAGTCTCTCCCACGCCATCGCCGTTACGGTCAGGCAGTTGGTGGTGGTGCCCATCGTGCTCTTCGCCTTGGTGTTCCTGCTGCGCAGCGGCCCCGGGGTAGGGGATCTGCTCTCTGCGGAGATTCGATCCCTCTTCGCCTGGGCCGTGGTCTTTGCCCTGTGGGCCGTGGTGGTGATCGGGCGGGAGGTTTTAGTCTTTTCCGTGGATACCATGCACCTGCGGGGATTGCGCCGGGCGGCAGAGACCGGCCGGCCCTATCGGACCCCCGCCGCCCGGCAGGGCTTGGTCAAGGTCAAGAATTGCCTGGTGATGCTTGATATCGTACCGGTTGGGCTCCTGATTTTAGCCTTGGTATTCATCATCTAACTTTCACCACGGAAAATGTGCAAAAGGGGCCATCGTGAGGGTGTCACGATGGCCCCTGGCAGGGGTTCCTGTCCTTTCTGTCCCCCCCGGGGAGAAACTCCCTCTTGCAATTTCGTCCCGTTTCGAGTATCATGGGGAATACATAGGAGAATCAACCTGTACTCACCCTGGCTATTTTTGCTCCCTATGGACAAAAATAGCTTTTTTTCGTGCGTTCTCCAAACCCAAGGAAAGGAGACAATTCCCTTGAGCAGACTGCGTATCACCCCCTGGGAGAACTCCCAGCGCACGGTGGACGACCTCTACGCCGACATGGAGCGGCGCATCTCCGCCGCCCCCTGCGGCAACTGCCCGGTGGAGCTCACCAGCGCCTTCCTGAAGCTCTGCCTGGCCCAGAGCTGCGGCAAGTGCGTTCCCTGCCGCATCGGCCTGGACCGCCTGGCCGCCCTGCTGGACCAGCTCTTAGACGGCCACGGCACCCAGGAGGACCTGGGCAACATCCTCCGCCTGGCCCAGTCCATTGTGGACAGCGCCGACTGCGCCATCGGCTTCGAGGCCGCCCAGATGGTCCTGGACGGCTACGTGGCCTTCCAGGACGACTACCTGGCCCACGTGAACCAGGGCAGCTGTACCGCCAACTTCAAGAGCGTCCCCTGCGTGGAGCTCTGCCCGGCCCACGTGGACGTGCCCGGCTACATCTCCCTGGTGGGGGAGGAGCGCTACGCCGACGCCATCCGCCTGATCCGCAAGGACAACCCCTTCCCCTCGGTCTGCGGCCTGGTGTGCGAGCACCCCTGCGAGTCCCACTGCCGCCGGACCATTGTGGACTCCCCCCTGAACATCCGGGGGATCAAGCGCTTTGCCGTGGACCACGCCGGGGTGGTCCCGGTGCCCCCTCTGGCCCCCCCTTCCGGGAAGAAGGTGGCCATCGTGGGGGGCGGGCCCTCCGGCCTCACGGCGGCCTACTTCCTCTCCCTGATGGGACACAAGGTCACCGTCTACGAGCGCAAGCCCATGCTGGGGGGGATGCTCCGCTACGGCATCCCCGCCTATCGTCTCCCGGCCTCCTATTTGGACCGGGACATTGAGGCCATCCTCTCCACCGGCGTCACCGTCCACGTGAACACCGCCGTGGGGCAGGACATCACCCTCCCCCAGCTCCGGGAGGCATACGACAGCGTGTATCTCGCCATCGGCGCCGGGCTCCACAAGAGCCTGGGCATCCCCGGGGAGGAGGCCAAGGGCGTCCTCTCCGCCATTGAGATGCTGGACTCCACCATCCGGGCGGTGAAGCCCGACTTCACCGGGAAAGACGTGGTGGTGGTGGGGGGCGGCAACGTGGCCATGGACGCCACCCGCACCTCCGTCCGCCTGGGGGCCAAGTCGGTGAAGTGCGTCTACCGCCGCCGGGTGGCGGACATGACCGCCCTCCCCGAGGAGATCGAAGGGGCCATGGCCGAGGGCTGCGAGGTCCTCCCCCTGAAGGCCCCGGTGGCCATCCAGACCGACGAGAACGGCAAGGTCACCGGCCTGGTGGTCCAGCCCCAGGTGATCGGCGAGGTCCGGGGGGGCCGTCCCGCCCCCCGGGACGCCGACCAGCCCCAGGAGGTCATCCCCTGTGACGTGGTCCTCATGGCCGTGGGCCAGGCGGTGGACTCCAAAACCCTGGCCGACCAGGGGGTCCCCGTGAACCGGAACAACATCGTGGCCGCCGACGACGGCTCCGTCCCCGGCCTGGAGGGGGTTTTCTCCGGGGGGGACTGCGTCTCCGGCCCGGCCACGGTGATCCTGGCCGTGGCCGCGGGCAAGGTGGCCGCCGCCAGCATCGACGAGTATCTGGGCTGCCACACCGACATCTCCGCCAACCTGGAGATCCCCGCCGCCCCCTTCCGCCTCAAGCAGGCCACCGGCCGGGTGGACCTCACCGAGCGGGAGGCCAGCTGGCGGAAGAACGACTTCGAGCTCATGGAAAACTGCATGTCTGAGCAGGAGATGGCCCAGGAGTGCAGCCGCTGTCTGCGCTGCGACCACTACGGCCACGCGGGCTTCAAAGGAGGGAGGCGGGACACATGGTAACCCTGACCATCGACAACCATACCGTGAGTGTCCCCAATGGCACTACCATCTTAGAGGCCGCCCGGAAGGTGGGGGTGAAGATCCCCACCCTGTGCTACCTGCCCAAGATCAACGAGGTGGCCTCCTGCCGGGTCTGCGCCGTGGAGGTGGAGGGGGTGGACAAGCTGGCCACCGCCTGCAACACCCAGGTGGTGGAGGGCATGGTGGTCCACACCAACACCCAGCGGGTGCGCATCACCCGGAAGACCAACGTGGAGCTCATCCTCTCCCAGCACGTGGACCACTGCGTCACCTGCGTGCGCAGCGGGAACTGCTCCCTGCAGTCGCTGTCCAAGGCCATGAACATCCAGAGCGTGCCCTTCCGCAAGGAGGCCCCGGAGCGGCCCTGGGACCCCGCCCTGCCCATTCTGCGGGACAGCGCCAAGTGCATCAAGTGTCTGCGCTGCGTCTCCGTGTGCGAGCGGGTGCAGTCCCTGGGGGTGTGGGAGGTCACCGGTTCCGGGGCCCACACCACCGTGCGCATCCGGGGGGGCCTGCCCATGAACGAGGCCAACTGCGCCCTGTGCGGCCAGTGCGTGTCCCACTGCCCCGTGGGGGCCCTGCGGGAGCGGGACGACACCGAGGCCGTCTTCTCCGCCCTGGCAGACCCCACGAAAGAGGTGGTCTTCCAGATCGCCCCCGCCGTGCGCTCGGCCTGGGGGGAGATCCTGGGCCTTTCCCCCGACCAGGCCACGGAGAAACGGCTGGCCGCCGCCGTCCGGGCCCTGGGGGTGCGGTATGTGTTTGACACTACCTTCTCCGCCGACCTGACCATCCTGGAGGAGAGCCATGAGTTCCTCCAGCGCCTGGCCGACCCCCAGGCCAAGCTGCCCCAGTTCACCTCCTGCTGTCCCGGGTGGGTGCGGTTTGTCCGCACGGAGTACCCGGAGATGGCGGAGCACCTCTCCACCGCCAAGAGCCCCCAGCAGATGTTCGGGGCCGTGGCCAAGAGCTATTTTGCCGAGAAACTGGGCAAGGCCCCGGAGGACATCTTCTGCGTCTCCGTGATGCCCTGCACCGCCAAGAAGTACGAGGCCGCCGTCCCCGAGGTCAGCGACGCCGCCGGCCGGGACGTGGACGTGGTTCTCACCACCCGGGAGCTGGACCGGATGCTCCGGGCCATGCAGGTGAACGTGGCCGCCCTCCCCGAGGAGGACTTTGACCACCCCCTGGGCCGGGGCTCCGGGGCCGGGGTGATTTTCGGGGTCACCGGCGGGGTGATGGAGGCCGCCCTCCGCACCGCTTATTGGAAGCTCACCGGGGAAAACCCCGCCCCCGACGCCTTTGAGGAGATCCGGGGCCAGCAGCCCTGGCGGGAGGTCAGCTTCACCATCGGGGACCGGGAACTCCGCCTGGCGGTGGCCTCCGGCCTGGGGGCCGCCCGGGAACTGATGGACGCCCTCCGCGCCGGCCAGGCCCGCTACGACTTCGTGGAGGTCATGGCCTGTCCCGGGGGCTGCTCCGGCGGGGGCGGCCAGCCCATCCACGACGGGGAGGACTACGCCCCCCGGCGGGGCCAGGTTCTCTACCAGCTGGACCGGGAGAGCCCCGTGCGCTTCTCCCACGAGAACCCGGAGATCCAGACCCTGTACCAGGACTACCTGGGCCAGCCCCTGTCCGAGAAGGCGGAGGCGCTGCTCCACACCGACCAGCGGAAGTGGACGCTGTAAACAACGGTACGCCGTACCGTTGGGTTCGGCGCAGGAGCAAACCTGCCACGTGGGGCCAGGGGCCCGCCGGTATCGGCAGGTGGTCCCGTTAGGACCATCGCAGGTTATAACCTGCGACGTGGTCCCCCGCCCCTATCCGGGGCGGGGATCCAGGCTTTCTCTAAGAGAAAGCCCGGACGCAAAGAGTCCCAGGGCTTCGCCCTGGACTCGGATAGTATAAAACCGCTCGCTGGGGCTCGCTCCCTCTTTTGCGTCGGTGGAAAGTGCTGCGGTCTCTTTCTGGCATACGTTCACCAGACCAGATTTGGAAACGCATTTTTCGAAAAAATTATGATGGCTGGATTTTGCACAGAGCAAGATCCAGCCATCAAATATTCTCCGAAAGAAATTTTCCAAGTCAGGACCCGTACATGGGTAGCATCAAAACGCACTGTCGCCCTGCTGCGCCGCTATCCCCAAAGCTGGAGCGAGCGAGCAGCGAGCGGCTTTCATTCCCGGGTGCAGGGCGGAGCCCTGCGATTCTTTCCCCCTGCTTTCTTATAAAGAAAGCAGGGCCCCCGCCGGGCAGGCGGGGCAACGGGGCGCTGCGCCCCGAGGCCGGTCCAGAGGCAGGGCCTATAGGGTCCGTACCGCCGGGGGTGAAGGCCCCCGGCCTCGCCTACCGCTCCTCTCCGCCTCCCTCGGGAGGCTCCTGGGACGTCTCCTGGGGGCTCTTCTGGCCCTCCGGCCGGTCAAAGTCCGGCAGGAGGAAGGTCCCCACCAGGAAGGTCAGGGAGTAAAACCCGGTGAAGTACATGGCCACGCTCCAGCTGACGGTGTTGGCCAGGTGGACGATGAGGGCGTAAATGGCCATCTGCAGGATGTAGGCCATGGTCCAGTAGAGGGTGAGGATCACCGCCACCTTCTGGGGGGTGGCCCCGGGCAGGCGGGCGGGAAGGGTGAACAGGGAGGGGGTGGAGATGAAGATCACAAACCCCAGGCCGATGGCGCAGGCGGTGGCCACCGAGGCCGAGTCGGTGAGAAGCATGGCGAAGAAGAGCACCGTCTGGGCCACCCCGGAGAAGCGGAAGAGGCTGATCTGCCGCTTCAGCTTCTCCGCCAGGACGATGCCCAGGATGGTCCCCGGGATGCCCGTCAGGGCGATCATCAGGGAGATGAACTGGGAGTCCACGGTGAACTCCGGGTTCAGGGGGAAGAGGTAGAGCATCACCGTATACATCACCAGCCGACCGGTCATGGTGAAGAGGAAGCGGAAGAGGAAGGGCTCCCGCATGCCGTCCCGGTAGCGGTAGACGGCGGGGGCGGCTTTCTCCGTCTTGGCCTGGGGAGTAATGGGATACCCCCGGCCCAGGATGAGCCACAGCACCAGCAAAATCACGCTGAAGGCCCCGTAGAAGAGGATCACCGCCCGCCAGTCCCCCAGCCAGGTGCGCACGGCGGTGACGCTGAGCAGGGCGATGAGGTTGCCGGTGTTGGGCCCGGCGTTGTTCAGGCCGATGAAGATGGGCTGCTGCTTGGCCTCGAAGCAATAGACCACATAGGGGGTCATGCAGATCATCAGCACCGCCCCGCCAAAGCCCAGCAGGAACCGGGCCAGGATGAACACCGGGAAGCTGGAGGCCAGGGCCCCCATCACCACCGCGCAGGTGAGCAGGCAGGACAGGGACACCGTCCACTTGGGCCCCAGCTTCACCAGGATCCAGGCGGCCACGAAGTTGCCCAGAATCTTGGCCGCGGAGATGGCGTTGTTCACCGAGGAGGGGATGGCGTCCAGGCCGAACTCATGGACCATGTCCGGGGTGACGATGGACCCCACCATCCAGGAGGCGCTGAAGCAGGCGTAGGCCAGGAAGAGGATGAGCTCGATGGCCACCGAGCGCCGGGGACCGATGGTTTTGGGGGGCATGGCTTCCGCCTCCTTTCCCGCCGGGGAAGATTGCCCCCATTGTACCCCCAATCTGCCCATTCGTCAAGGATGGTTCGGGGGTGATTTTGGGCAAAAGGGAGAGAGCTTCCCCGTCCCCCGGGAAAAAAGACCGCCTCCCCCCTTTTCACCGGGGGGAGAATCCGGTACAATAGAGGGGACGAATCACGCCCCGGCCCCGCCGGGGAAGGGAGGGACCCCACTTGGCCAATTACCGCCTCACCCTCTGCTACGACGGCACCCGCTGGAAGGGGTGGCAGAAGCAGGGCAACACCCAACAGACCATCCAGGGCCGGCTGGAGGGCCTGCTCTCCCGGCTGCTGGACCAGCCGGTGGAGGTGGCCGGCTCCGGCCGCACCGACGCCGGGGCCCACGCGTCCTGCCAGGTGGCCTCCTTCCGGGCCAGGACGGAGAGGCCCCCGGAGGAGATCCTGGCCGGGCTGCGGCAGTACCTCCCCGAGGACATCGGGGCCATCGCCCTGGAGCAGGTGGAGCCCCGGTTCCACGCCCGGCTGTCCTGCACGGGGAAGACCTACGTCTACCGCATCTGGCGCAGCCAGCAGCCCAACGTGTTTGAGCGGCGCTACCTCTACTTCTGCCCCGGGGAGCTGGACCTGGCCGCCATGGCCCGGGCCGCCGAGGAGCTCTGCGGCACCCACGACTTCCGGGCCTTCTGTTCCCTGAAGAAGTTCAAGCGCTCCACGGTGCGGCACCTGGAGTCCATCACCCTCCAGGACCTGGGGGAGGAGCTGCGGCTGACCTTCTCCGGGGACGGGTTTCTCTACCACATGGTGCGCATCCTGGTGGGCACCCTCCTGGCTGTGGGCCGGGGGGAGCTGCGCCCGGAGGACATGGCCGACATCCTGGCCTCCGGGGACCGCCGCCGGGCCGGGGAGACGGTGCCCGCCGCCGGGCTGTGCCTGACGGAGGTCCGGTACAGTAGATGAGGGGACGGTACGCGGCACCGTCTGGACTTTCGCAGGTTGAAACCTGCGAGGTGGTCCCCCGCCCCTATCCGGGGCGGGGATCCAGGCTTTCTCTAGAGAAAGCCCGGACGCAAAGAGTCCCAGGGAGGGGAGAGTTTCTCCCCTCCCTGGACCCACCTCTCTCTGGTTTGGAAAACGGGGAGAGGTGGGTTTTTCTTTTTCCTACAACCTTAGCACCGACGCTCGTAACGGCCCGCCCCCCGGCTGGGCGGGCTGGGAGGCGTGGGTTGGTGGGCGGAGGGACAGGGCTTGGAAAAAGCCAGCCAAAGAAAATCTCTCAAAAGAAAGTCCCCAAATCAGGGCACGTAGGTGGGTCACGATAAAACCCACTGCCGTCTCGCTGCGCCTCTATCCCAAAAGATGGAGCGAGCGAGCAGCGAGCGGCCTTGAAAATTGGGGGTGCAGGGGGGAACCCCCTGCGATTCTTTCCCCCTGCTTTCTTATAAAGAAAGCAGGGCCCCCGCCGGGTAGGCGGGCCCCCCGGGGCGCTGCGCCCCGAGGTCGGTCCAGAGGCAGGGCCTATAGGGTCCGTACCAACGGGGACCGGGCCCCCGGCCCTACTTGGCAGGTTCCAACTGCGCCGATCCCAACGGTACGGCGTCCCGGCGCCGCTCTCCAGGGCAGGAAACGCCCAACATCTCCAGTTTTTTCCAAAATTCTTAAGAAAGCCTTATCTTTCTTAAGATTCCTTCACACTCCTTGACCCCGGAGGGGCCGGGGTCCTACAATGGAGGCGACAACCGCGGGCCTGCCTCTCCGGGCCCGGAAAGGAGGCCGCCCATGGCCCAGACCATTCTCATCGCCGAGGACGACGGGGACATCGCCGACCTGCTGACCCTCTACCTCACCGGGGAGGGCTACCGGGTCCTGGCCGCCCCCGACGGCCGCCAGGCCCTGGCCCTGCTGGAGGGGCAGAAGGTGGACCTGGCCATTCTGGACATCATGCTCCCGGAGATCGGGGGCTACGACCTGCTGCGGCGCATCCGCCAGCGGTGGAACCTGCCGGTGCTCATCCTCTCCGCCAAGGCCCAGGACGCCGACCGCATCCTGGGCCTGAACCTGGGGGCGGACGCCTATTTGACCAAGCCCTTCCACCCCCTGGAGGTGGTGGCCTATGTGAAGGCCGCCCTGCGCCGCTACTGCCAGCTGGGGGGCGAGGAGGGCGGCGGGGAGGAGGCCCTCCCCCTGCTCACCGCCGGGGACCTGGAGCTGGACCCCCTGGCCATGGTCCTGCGCAAGCGGGGGGAGGAGGTCCCCCTCACCCCCACGGAGTGGAAGATCCTGGCCAAGCTCATGGGCGCGCCCGGGCGGGTGTTCACCAAGGCCCAGCTCTACGCCACCGCCGGCGGGGAACCCTGGAGCGACGAGAACACCATGATGGTCCACATCTCCAACCTCCGGGCCAAGGTGGAGGACGACCCCGCCCGGCCCCAGTACATCAAGACCGTCCGGGGTCTGGGGTACAAGTTTGAAGGGCCGTAAGGGCCGGCGGAGCAGCCTGGTGGTCTTCTGCGCCTGGCACTTCGCGGTGTACGCCCTGCTGCTGGTGGGGGTGTACGGCCTGTTCCACACCTTGGTGAACCAGCGCCTCACCGAGGCCTTCTTCTCCCTGGACGACCTGCTGCAGTACCAGGCCGCCCTGGCGGCGGAGGACTACGGGGCCATCCCCCTCCGGGGGGAGGGGAACGCCTCCTTCCTGATCTTTGACGAGGAGGGGCGGACGGTGTACGCCAGCAACCGGAGCATCGGGGAGAAGGTGTTCTTCCAGGACCTGGATATGCTGGACGACTACCACGCCGGCAAGCTCCTGGACGTCTTCCGGGAGGAGACGGCGGCGGGGGAGACCCGGTACACCGTCTACCTCAGCGCCTACGCCGGGAGCAAGGCCCCCCAGCGCCTGGCCTCCTGCGTGCTGGACGGGGACTATCGCATCCTCTCCGGGGACCTCTTTGCCGGGCGGGAGGCCCTCACCCCCCGGGAGTTTGACCTGCTCTGCGGCATCTCCAAGACCAACAGCCTGGCGGAGAAGTACACCTACCAGACCGACGACGGCCAGGGGCGGACCCTGGTGTTCTTCTCCACCCAGATGGGGGAGCGGGCCTATGACCGGGCCATCCACCGGGCCAACGTCCCGTGGCTGGCGGGGGTGCCCTGCATCCTGCTGATCACGGCGGGGTGCATCCTGGTCTTTGCCCGGCGGATGGAGGGGCGCATCCGCCCCCTGGGCCGGGCCATGGAGGCCTATAGCCGGGGGGAGGAGGGGGAGCCGGCGGACCTGCCGGCGGAGTTCACCGAGACGGTGGCCTCCTTCCGCCGCCTGCTGGACCAGCTGGAGAGCGCCCGCCGGGAGAAGGAGGGGGCCTTTCAGGAGAAGCAGGCCCTCATCGCCCACATCTCCCACGACCTGCGCACCCCCCTCACGGTGATCCAGGGGTACACCGAGGCCCTGGCCCAGGGTCGGGTCCCCCCGGAGCAGGTGCCCCAGGTGCGCCAGGCCGTCCTCTCCAAGGCCCGGCTGGCCGCCGACCTGGTGGGGGACCTGTTCCTCTTCACCCAGATGGAGCATCCCGACTATCCCCTCCAGGGGGAGGTGGGGGACCTGGCGGGCTTTCTCCGGGAAGCCCTGGCGGAGAAGTACCCGGAGCTCACCCAGGCCGGCTTCTCCCTGGAGGTGGACCTGCCCGAGGAGCCCGTCCCCCTCTGGTTTGACCGCCGCCTGCTCCGGCGGCTGATGGAAAACCTGCTCAACAACGCCCTGCAGCACAATCCCCCGGGGACCACCCTCCTGGTGGCCCTGGCCCGGGAGGAGGCCGCCCTCCGCCTCACCGTGGCCGACGACGGGACGGGGATCCCCCCCGCCCTGGCCAGGAGCCTCTTCCAGCCCTTCATCACCGGCAACCGGGCCCGGACCACCGGCAAGGGCACGGGGCTGGGGCTGTCCATCGTCCAGCGGATCGCCGCCATGCACGGCGGGGAGATCCGGGTGGTGCTGCCCCCCCACGCCCCCTGGCACACGGAGTTTGCAGTGAGCTTTCCCCTGCCCGGGGAGGGGGAAGGGGCCCCCTAGGCGGGGCCGGGGGCCCCTGGGGGCGGCGTCGGGACGCCGTACCGTTGATATGCAGCGCAGGTCAAACCCTGCCCCGTGGTCCCCGCCCCTGTCCGGGGCTGGGATCCAGGCTTTCTCTAAGAGAAAGCCCGGACGCAAAGAGTCCCAGGGAGGGGAGAGTTTCTCCCCTCCCTGGACCCACCTCTCTCTGGTTTGGAAAACTGGGGGAGGTGGGTTTTTCTTTTTCCTATAACCTTAACACCGATGCCCGTAACGGCCCGCCCCCCAGCTGGGCGGGCTGGGAGGCGTGGGTGGGTAGACGATGGGAAAGGGCTGCAAAAAATCCAGCTAAAAAATTTTTCTCCGAATATGCGTTTCCAAATCTGGTCTGGTGCGCATAAGCCAGAAAGAGACCGTGGCAGAGGGCACGCAACCCAAAAGATGGAGCGAGCCCCAGCGAGCGGCCTTAAAATCCGGGTGCAGGGCGGAGCCCTGCGATTCTTTCCCCCTGCTTTCTTATAAAGAAAGCAGGGCCCCCGCCGGGCAGGCGCCCCCCGGGGCGCTGCGCCCCGAGGCCGGTAAAAGCCTTGACCACCCGTAGGGTACGTACTAACGGGGGCGGGGACCCCCTGCCGACACCGGCACCCCCCTGCCGGTTCCCACGCTGAAGGGGGCAACCTTCAGAAACCTTAAGCTTCCCTTCAGCCCCCCTGAAGCCCGGGGGGCTATCCTGGGACCATCCCAAAACACCCGCCCCTCCGGCGGGGGAAAGGATGCGATCCCATGAAAACGGTATTGGAATACCTGGAACACACCGCCGCCCTCCGGCCCCAGGCCGTGGCGGTGGAGGACGCCTCCGGCACCGCCACCTTCCGGGAGCTGGAGCTGGCCTGCCGGAAGGTGGGCTCCGCCCTCACCGCCTGCATCGCCCCGGGGGAGCCGGTGGCCGTGCTGCTGGAGAAGGGCCGCACCGCCCTGTTCGCCTTCTGGGGGGCGGTGTATGCCGGGGGATGCTACGTCCCCTTCAACCCCGACCTCCCCGCCCCCCGGCTGGGGCAGGTCCAGGCCGTGCTGGGGGCCCGGTATGTCATCACCGACCAGGCCCACCGGGCCCTGGCGGAACAACTCTTCCCCCCGGCCGCCGTGCTGGACATTGCCGACCTGCTGGCCGCCCCCCTCCAGCCCGCCCGGCTGGAGAGCGTCCGCCAGGGGGTCATCGACGCCGACCCCCTGTACATCAACTTCACCTCCGGCTCCACCGGCCAGCCCAAGGGGGTGGTGGTGAGCCACCGGTCGGTGATGGACTTCATCGACGTGTTCACCGAGACCTTCTCCATCACCCGGGAGGATGTGCTGGCCAACCAGGCCCCCTTTGACTTCGACGTGTCGGTGAAGGACCTCTACACCATGCTGAAAACCGGGGCCCGGCTGACGGTGGTGCCCAAGGAGCTCTTCTCCCGCCCCCGGGAGCTGGTGGACTGGCTGTGCGACCGGGGGGCCACCACCCTGATCTGGGCGGTGTCCGCCCTGTGCCTGGTGAGCGCCTTCCACGGCCTGGACTACCGGGTGCCGGCGGGGGTGAACAAGGTCCTCTTCAGCGGGGAAGTGATGCCCCACAAGCACCTGAAGGCCTGGCGGGACCACCTCCCCGAGGCCACTTTCGTCAACCTCTACGGCCCCACGGAGATCACCTGCAACTGCACCTATCACGTCCTGGACCCCGGGCGGGACTATGCCGGGGGCATCCCCATCGGGAAGGCCTTCCCCAACGAGGAGGTCTTTCTTTTGGACGACCAGGACAGGGAGATCACCGCCCCCGGAATCACCGGGGAGCTCTGCGTCCGGGGGACCGCCCTGGCCCTGGGCTATTGCCGGGCCCCGGCGGCCACCGCCGCCGCCTTCGTCCCCGACCCCCGGGGGCGGGCCTGGCCGGCGGTGATCTACCGCACGGGGGATCTGGGGCAGTACGGCCCGGAGGGGGAGCTCTACTTCCGGGGACGGAAGGACTTCCAGATCAAGTACCAGGGCCACCGCATCGAGCTGGAGGAGATCGAGGGGGCCGTGGCCCAGGTCCCCGGGGTGGAGCGCTGCTGCTGCCTGTTCCAGGAAGAGCGCCAGCGACTGTGGGGCTTTTACCAGGGCACGGCGGAGCCGGAGACCGTCCGGGCGGACCTGGCCCGGCGGCTGCCGGGGTACATGGTCCCCTCCGCCCTCCGCCGGCGGGAGACCTTCCCCCTGAACAAGAACGGGAAGGTGGACCGCCAGGCCCTGCTGGCCGGGGAGGTGAGGAGATGACCGACGCCATCCTCCGCCAGGTCCTCCGCCGGGAGCGGACCCCTCTCTACGTCTTTGACCTGGCCGCCCTGCCCCGGCGGGCGGAATTCCTCCGCTCCCACCTGCCCGCCGGCACCGGGCTGTGCTACGCCGTGAAGGCCAACCCCTTCCTCCTCCCCGGCCTGGCGGGGTCGGTGGAGCGGCTGGAGATCTGCTCCCCCGGGGAGCTGGCCATCTGCCGCCGGGCGGGGCTGGACCCCAAGACCTTCGTCCTCTCCGGGGTCCACAAGGACCCCGGGGCCCTGGGGGAGCTGGTGGCCCAGGGGGAGATCGGCTGCTACACCGCCGAGTCCATGACCCAGTTCTCCGCCCTCTACGGGGCGGCGGTGGCCGCCCGGCGGCCGGTGTCCCTGCTGCTGCGCCTCACCAGCGGCAACCAGTTCGGCATGGACGAGGGGGAGGTCCGCTGGATCCTCTCCCACTACGGGGCCGACCCCTGGCTGGACATCCGGGGCATCCAGTACTTCTCCGGGACCCAGAAGGCCTCCGCCAAGCGCCTGGCCCGGGAGCTGGCCATGCTGGACCGGTTCCTGGCCTCCCTCCCCCGGCCGGTGGAGGAGCTGGAGTACGGCCCCGGCTTCCCGGTGGCCTATTTCCCCGAGGACGCCTTTGACGAGAGGGCCTTTCTGGACGCCTTTGCCGACGGCCTCCGGGGCCTGGCCTTCCGGGGCCGGGTGACCCTGGAGCTGGGGCGGAGCCTGGCCGCCGGCTGCGGCACCTACCTCACCCGGGTGGTGGACGTGAAGGAGAACCACGGCGCCCGGTATGCCATCCTGGACGGGGGGAGCCACCAGGTGACCTATTACGGCCAGGCCATGGCCATGCGCCGGCCCCCGGTGCGCCCCCTCTCCCCCCGGGACGGGGAGGCGCGGCCCTGGACCCTGTGCGGCTCCCTGTGCACCATCCACGACGTGCTGGCCAAGGCCCTCCCCCTGGGGGGGCTGGAGATCGGGGACGTGCTGGCCTTTGACCAGGCGGGGGCCTATGCCATGACCGAGGGCATGGCCCTCTTCCTCAGCCGGGACCTGCCGGGGGTGGTCCTGGTGGACGGGCAGGGCCGGGCCCAGCTGGCCCGGGACCACCTCCCCACCGACCCCCTGAACACACCCAACGGACAAAAGGAGTGGAACCTATGGAACGACTGATCGAGATTCTGGAGGAGATCCAGCCCGGGGTGGACTACCGCCACTGCCAGGACCTGGTGGACGGCCACCACCTGGAATCCCTCTCCATCCTGGCCCTGGTGGCCGAGTTGGAGGACGCCTTTGACATCCTCATCCCCACGGTGGAGATCATCCCCCGGAACTTCAACTCCGCCCAGGCCCTGTGGGAGATGATACAGCGCCTGCAGGAGGAGGGCTGATGTTCTCCATCGCCACCTATTTCTCGGTGCAGTATCTGGTGGTGCTGCTGCCGGCGGCCTTCGGGCTCTATGCCGTGCTCCCCCAGAAGGGGCGGCGGTGGGTGCTTTTGGGGGCCAGCTACGCCTTCTTCTGGGCGGTCAGCGGGAAGCTGCTGGTCTACCTGCTCTTCTCCACCCTGTCCATCCACCACCTGGGGTTGTGGATGGGCCGGCTCCAGGCCGGCCGGGACCAGGCCCTGGCCGCCGCCCCCAAGGAGGAGCGGAAGGCCCTCCGGGCCCGGTGGCAGCGGCGGCTGACAGGGGTGGTGGCCTTCGGGGTGGTCCTCCATCTGGGGATCCTGCTGACGGTGAAGTACACCCCCTTCTTTGCCACCAACCTCAACCACCTGTTCCAGGCCCTGGGGCTGGGGTGGCAGGTGCGGATCCCCGCCTTCCTGCTGCCCATCGGCATCTCCTTCTACACCCTCCAGGGGGTGGCCTACTGCTTCGACGTCTACCGGGGCAAGATCCCGGCCGACGGCAACCTCCTCCGCCTGGCCCTGTTCATGAGCTTCTTCCCCCAGATCATGGAGGGGCCCATCTGCCGCTACGGGGACACCGCCCAGCGGCTGTGGGAGGCCCCGCCGGTGGCGTGGGAGAACTTCCTCTTCGGGGCCCAGCGGATCCTGTGGGGCATGATGAAGAAGATGGTGGTGGCCGACCGGCTGAACCTCTTCATCCGGCAGGTGTTTTGGAACTATGCCGAGTACGACGGCCTGGTCATCGCCCTGGCGGCGGTGGCCTACACCCTCCAGCTGTACATGGACTTCTCCGGCACCATGGACCTGGCCCTGGGCAGCGGACAGCTGTTCGGGGTGACCCTGCCGGAGAACTTCCGCCGGCCCTTCTTCTCCCGGACCATCGGGGAGTTCTGGCGGCGGTGGCACATCACCCTGGGCACGTGGTTTAAGGACTATGTGTTCTACCCCGTCTCCCTGGCCCGGCCCATGAAGCGGCTCACCACCTGGGGGAGAAAGCATCTGGGGCCCCACTACGGCCCCCTGCTGGCGGGGTCGGTGGCCCTGTTCTGTGTGTGGCTGGGCAACGGCCTGTGGCACGGGGCGGGGTGGCACTATATCTTCTTCGGGATGTACCACTTCTTCTGGATCCTGCTGGAGAACCTCACCGAGCCGGTGACCCTCCGCTGGGCCCGGCGGTTCCATGTGAACCGGGAGGCCCTGCCCTACCGGATCTTCCAGATGGTCCGCACGGGGATCCTGGTGTGCGTGGGGGAGCTCTTCTTCCGGGCCGACGGCCTGCGGGCGGGGCTGGCCATGTTTTCCAAAATGCTCACCCAGTTCTCCCTGGCCACGGTGAAGGACGGAACCATCTTTACCCTCGGCATGGACAAGCGGGACTGCCTGGTGGTGGCCCTGGTGGTGTTGGTGATGCTGGTGGTCGGGGTCCTGCAGGAGCGGGGCCATGGCATCCGACAAAACCTTGCCCGGCGGAGCCTGGCGGCCCAGTTCGCCGCCGGCTACGCCCTCATCCTCAGCATCGTGATCCTGGGGGCCTACGGGGTGGGCTATGCCCCGGTGGACCCCATCTATGCCCAGTTCTGAGAGGAGGCAGCCTATGACCAAAGGAAAACGGGCCCTGGCCCTGCTGGCCTTTTTCGGGGGGCTGTTGGGGATCCTGCTGGGGCTGTCCGCCCTCTTCCAGCCCAAGAACAACATGTCGGAGTTTGGCATGGAGGAGGTCTCCGCCAACGGCATCCTGGGGGAGCGGCGGGACTCGGTGGACCTGCTGGTCCTGGGGGACAGCGAGGCCTACTCCTCCGTCTCCCCCATGGAGCTGTGGCGGGACCGGGGCTACACCGGCTACGTCTGCGGCACCAGCTCCCAGACCCTGGACTACACCCTGGAGCTGCTCACCCGGGCCCTGGAGGACCAGCGGCCCCGTGTGGTCCTCCTGGAGACCAACGCCATCTATCGCCTGGTTCCCGCCCAGAAGCTGGTGTTCACCCCCCTGGCCAGCCGCCTGTCGGTGTTCCGCTACCACGACCGGTGGAAGAGCCTGGGGTGGAACGACCTGCTGGGGGAGACCCGCTTCACCTGGACCGACGACTGGAAGGGGTACCGGTACTACGCCACCGTCTCCGGCACCGCCCCGGGGGACTACATGCTCCCCACCGACGCCCAGGAGGAGATCCCCCTCCGCAACCGCCATCTGGTGGAGGAGATCGCCCGGCGCTGCCAGGAAGCCGGGGCGGCCTTCGCCCTCTTCAGCGCCCCCAGCCCGGTGAACTGGAGCACCCCCCGGCACAACGGCATCCAGGCCCTGGCCCAGGAGATGGGCTGGGATTACCTGGACTTAAACCTCCTCCCCGACCAGGTGCCCATCGACTGGAGCCGGGACACCCGGGACAAGGGGGACCACCTCAACCACGCCGGGGCGGTGAAGGTCACCGCCTACCTGGGGGACTGGCTGGCGGACAACGCCTCCCTCCCCGACCACCGGGGGGACATCAACTATGCCCGCTGGGACGACGCCCTGAAGAAGTATGAGGGCGTGGTCCAGAGCGGCTGACCCCATACAGGAAAAAGCAAAGGACACACCCCCCGGTTTTCCGGGGGGTGTGCCGCGCTCTATCCAAAACTGTTTTTCTCGGGGGTTACAGGAACCGCTGGGCGGCCTCCTGGTCGGCCTTTTTTACGTAGACGATGTCGTACCAATTCTGGTCCATCTGGTGCAGCAGGGTGCCGCTGCGCTCCCGGCTGCCGAAGTTCAGGGCGGAGGGGGAGGCGCGGTTCACCGTCTTGATGCTGTACTCGATGCCCGCCCGGGCCAGGGCGGCGCAGAGGGCCTCCCGCTGGGCCAGGTCGAAAAAGGTAGCCAGTTGGACACGGTTGAAGGGGGTAATCATGGGGACACGCTCCTTTCGGGAAGAGGGGCGGGGGAGAGCGGGTTCAAAGGGGCGCGCCCTGGACCCTTCCCCTGGGCCGGAGGGCCATCCGGGGCGCCAGCCACAGCAGGAGAACGTCCCAGGCCAGCACGGCCAGGGGGACCACGTCCATCCAGAGGTAGTAGGGCTGGCCATAGCCCTTCACCCACAGGGCGAAGATCCACAGGCCCAGGAAACTCACCACCAGCAGGATCAGGAAGAAGGCCTTCCGCCCCGGGCCCTTCCGGTAAAACCGGAAGAACAGCCACACGATGCCCACCACCAGCAGGAGCCCCAGCAGGGGGGCGAAGGGGTGGTACAGGGAGAACAGCTGGCTCTCGTAGCCGATGGGGGGGACGTATTCGTCCAGGTACCACACCAGGTACTCCTGGGTGAGGGGCGGCCCTTTCCAGCGCTCTGGCACGAAGACGACCTCCCGCCACAGGGTGCAGGCCAGCACCGTCACCGCCTGGGCCAGGCAGGCCAGGAGGAGGAAGAACAGCTCGCCGCTTCGGTTGCGGAAACGCATGGGATCACCTCCTGTTTGGGGGGCTTTCTATCCCTATCATACCACCTGGGGCGGGGATTGCAAGGCCTCTCCCAGGGGGGCGGGAATTTTCTCCGGACCTCCGGGAAAAGGGGCCTTTCTGCGGGGAGGAATGTCCTTGTGAGCGGGATAGAGCGTGCGATTTGCGGAAAAAATCGCACGGGAAATTGTGCGAAATGACGGAACTGGCGGGGCAGAGGGGGCGGCTTTTTCCAGGGGAATTGTACGACAGAACACCCGGGGGAGGGGACAAAACAGCGCCCCGCCGTTCCCTTGCGGAAACAGCGGGGCGCGTTGGGTCGTCTGCGATATGGCGCTCACAGGGAAGCGGCCTGCTCCTGGAGCTGGGCGATGAGGGCGGCCAGTTTCTCCGCCCGCTCCTGCTCGGCCTTCACCACGTTCTCCGGGGCCTTGGCCAGGAAGCCGGGGTTGGCGAGCTTGGCGTTGAGCTTGTCCAGCTCGGCCTGGTTCTTCTTGAGGGATTTGGCCAGGCGGGCCTTTTCCTTCTCCAGGTCCACCAGCTCGGCCAGGGGCATGCCGATGCGGGCGGCGTGGGTGATGACGGTGACCACGCCCTTGGCGGCCTCCTCCTTGTCGCTGCCCAGGCCGCTGGGGCCGGTGACGGTGACCTCGCTGGCGTACCCCAGCCGCTTGAGGAAGGGGATGCCGGCGCTGAACACCGCCTCCTCCCCGGTGGCGATGGTCAGGTGGGCCTTCTTGGAGGGGGGCACGTTCATCTCCGAGCGGCGGGTGCGCACGGCCTTCACGGCGTCCATGAGCAGCTCCACGGCCTTCTCCTCCTGGGGGAAGGCCAGGTCATCCCGGTACTCCGGCCAGGCCTGGAGCATGAGGAACTGCACCTGGTTGCCCGCCTCGTGGGGCAGGGCCTGCCAGATCTCCTCGGTGAGGAAGGGCATGAAGGGGTGCAGGAGCTTGAGGATGTCCGTGAGGACGTAGCACAGCACCCGCTGGGCCTGCTCCTTGGCGGCGGGGTCGTCGCTTTGCAGGCGGGCCTTGGTCATCTCGATGTACCAGTCGCAATAGGTGTCCCAGATGAAGTCGTAGAGCTTCTGGGCGGCCACCCCCAGCTCGTAGCGGTCCATGTTCTCCGTGACCTCCCGGACCACGGTGTTCAGCTTGGAGAGGATCCACTTGTCCTCCAGCTCCAGCTTCTCCGGCAGGGCGTTGGTGTCGATGGTGAGGTTCATCATCAGGAACCGGGAGGCGTTCCAGATCTTGTTGGCGAAGTTGCGCATGGCCTCGCACCGCTCGGTGTAGAAGCGCATGTCGTTGCCCGGGGAGTTGCCGGTGACCAGGTTGAAGCGCAGGGCGTCGGCGCCGTACT
>DXDK01000112.1 GCA_019115545.1 Candidatus Evtepia faecavium | reverse complement strand
CAGATCTTCTGGATGACCTTGCCGCCGGAGCCGATGACCTCGCGGATCTTGTCCACGTCGATCTTCATCTTCACCATCTTGGGGGCGGTGTCGGCCACGTCGGGACGGGGCGCGGAGATGCAGGGCAGCATGATCTCGTCCAGGATGGCGTAGCGGGCGTCCTTGGTGATCTCCAGGGCCTCCTTGATGATCTCGTGGCTCAGGCCGTCGTTCTTGATGTCCATCTGGATGGCGGTGATGCCGGCCTTGGTGCCGGCCACCTTGAAGTCCATCTCGCCGTGGAAGTCCTCCACGCCCTGGATGTCGATGAAGGTCTGGAAGGAGCCGTCGTCGTCCTGGATCAGGCCGCAGGAGATGCCGGCCACGGGGGCGGAGATGGGCACGCCGGCGTCCATCAGGGCCAGGGTGGAGCCGCAGATGGACCCCTGGGAGGTGGAGCCGTTGGAGGAGACCACCTCAGAGACCACCCGGATGGCGTAGGGGAACTCCTCCACCGAGGGGATCACGGGGTCCAGGGCCCGCTCGGCCAGGGCGCCGTGGCCCTTCTCCCGGCGGTTGACGCTCCGGGCGCCCCGGGCCTCGCCCACGGAGAAGGCGGGGAAGTTGTAGTGGTGCATGTAGCGCTTCTCGGTCTCCTCCCAGATGGTGTCCAGCTTCTGGCAGGCGGAGAGGGTGTTCAGGGTGGCCACGGAGAGCACCTGGGTCTGGCCCCGGGTGAACAGGGCCGAGCCGTGGACCCGGGGCAGGACGCCCACCTCGGCGGCCAGGGGGCGGATCTCGTTCTTCTGGCGCCCGTCCACCCGGTGGCCCTGGAGGAGCCAGGCCTTGACGATCTTCTTCTGGAACTTGTAGGTGATCTCCTCCAGGTACTGGTCCATGTCGGGGTAGTCTTCCAGGAAGAGCTCGTGCCAGTGGTCGATGAGGGCGTTCCAGCGCTCCTCCCGGACGTTCTTGTCGTCGGTGTCCATGGCGGCCTTGGCCTCGTCCATGGTGGCGGCCACGATCTTGTCAAACAGCTCCTGGTTGAAGTCGGCGTGGTCGTAGGTCATCTTCTCCTTGCCGATGCTGTCCACGATGCCCTGGATGAAGTCCACCTGGGCCTGGATGGCCTCGTGGGCCTTCACGATGGCCTCGTACATGACGTCATCGGGGATCTGGTCGGCCCCGGCCTCGATCATGACCACCTTCTCCTTGGTGGCGGCCACGGTGAGGTCCAGCTTGGAGGCGTGGCGCTGCTCCTGGTTGGGGTTCAGGACGATCTGGCCGTCCACATACCCCACCTCCAGGCAGCCGATGGGCCCGGCCCAGGGGATGCTGGACACCGACAGGCAGGCCGACACGCCCACCATGGCGGCGGCCTCGGGGGAGCAGTCCCGGTCCACGCTCATCACGGTGCAGGTGACCACCACGTCGTTGCGGAAGTCCCCGGGGAAGAGGGGGCGGATGGACCGGTCGATCACCCGGGAAGCCAGCACGGCGGGCAGGGAGGGCTGCCCCTCCCGGCGGAGGAAGGAGCCGGGGATGCGGCCCACGGCGTAGAGCTTCTCCTCAAAGTCCACGGAGAGGGGGAAGAAGTCGATCCCGTCCCGGGGGCGGGGGGAGACGGTGACGGCCACCAGCACGGTGGTCTCGCCGTACCGCACCAGGGCGGAGGCGTTGGCCAGCTCGGCCACCTTGCCAAACTCCAGGGAGAAGGGGCGGCCGGCGATCTCGGTCTCGTAGATGTGGTTGTTGAACTGCTTCTTGGTGATGATGGTTGACATACTTCAGACTCCTTTCACGGTGTGGGATGCCCGGGGAGCCTCCTGATTTAGCACTTGAAGGCACGTCCCGGCCGCAGGGCCGGGGCGCAGCTTCAAACGCTAAACAAGGGGGGCGCCCGCCGGGGAAAGATTGATGAAAACAGGGGCGGTGCGGCTGATTCCACACCGCCCCTTGCATTGACGGAAGTTGCGCTGTGCGCCGTCGCCTGCAACGGTTGGCGCGCTGGTCACCGGAAATTACTTACGGATGCCCAGCTTGGCGATGATGGCACGATAGCGCTCGATGTCCTTCTTGGCCAGGTAGTCCAGCATCTTGCGGCGCTTACCGACCATCTTCAGCAGGCCGCGGCGGCTGTGGTTGTCGTGGATGTGGACCTTCAGGTGCTCGGTGAGCTCCTGAATCCGGGCGGTGAGGATGGCGATCTGGACCTCGGGGGAGCCGGTGTCCGTGGGATGGGTGCGGTTGGCCTCGATGACGGCCGTCTTTTCGTCCTTGCGAATCATGGGTTTGTTCCACCTTTCTGAATCGTTGCCTCTGACTGAGTGGCGGGTGGGTGTGGCCCTGGTACAGGCGATGGTCCCGGGACTAAGTCAGGGTTGTCTCGTGCTGTATGCACGTATCCTGTAGTATACCATTGCCGGGGGGGAAAGTAAAGAAGAATTTTCCCCCAAAACCCCGCCCCCCAGGGCGGCTTTCTTGCCGGTTCCGCCGGAAGGGAGGGGCGGGGCGGCTTGCCTTCTCCCGGGGAATCTGGTATAATCCTGGAAATTAGACCCCTCTAACAAGGTATCTTACCCAGAGAAAGGAGCCCATCCCCATGAAAAAACGTCTGTGCAGCCTGGCCCTGGCGTTGTGCCTGGCCCTCTCCCTGGTCCCCGGCGCGGCGGCGGCGGGGTACAACCCCTTCTGGGACGTGCCCGCCAGCCACTGGGCCCACAGCGCGGTGACCTACGTCTATGAAAAGGGCCTGATGCAGGGCACCAGCAGCATCTACTTCTCCCCCGGCGGGACCACCACCCGGGCCCAGGTGGTCACCGTCCTCTACCGCATGGCCGGCCAGCCCGCCGCCAACCGGACCAACCCCTTCGTGGACGTGCCCGCCTCGGCCTGGTTCCACGACGCGGTCACCTGGGCCTGGGAGAACGACGTCACCGGCGGCGTCTCCGCCTCCCGCTTTGAGCCCAACAGAGCCGTCACCCGGGAGCAGCTGGCCACCCTCATCGCCCGGTACGCCACCGGGTCGGGGCACCACCTGCCCGAGGTGTCCGACCCCGCCGACCCCTTCCCGGACACCGACGAGATCGCCTCCTGGGCCCGGGTGAGCGTGGAGATCATGCGCCTGACGGGCCTCATGGCCGGGTACGACGACGGCACCTTCCGCCCCCAGGACACCGCCAACCGGGCCCAGGCCGCCACCCTCTTCATGCGCCTGGACCAGGCCCTGGGCTGAGCCTTCCGCCCGCCTTTTCCCCAGAAACCTGCACAAAATCCCAGCCCGCGGCTTTTCACGGGCTGGGATTTCTGGTATCATGGGGGATATTCCATCGACAATTCGGGAAAGGAGCCCTTTATGAAGAAACGATTGTGCAGCCTGGTCCTGGCCCTGTGCCTGGCCCTCTCCCTGGTCCCCGGCGCGGCGGCGGCCGGGCCCAACCCCTTCTGGGACGTGCCCGCCAGCTACTGGGCCCACGACGCGGTCACCTACGTCTACGAGAACGACCTGATGAACGGCGTCAGTTCCACCCACTTCTCCCCCGGCGCCAACACCACCCGGGCCCAGGTGGTCACCGTCCTCCACCGGATGGCGGGCAGCCCCCCGGGGGACTGGGAGAATCCCTTCTGGGACGTCCCCGCCAGCCACTGGGCCCACGACGCCATCACCTGGGCCTGGGAGAGCGGCATCACCGGCGGCGTCTCCTCCACCCACTTCGGGGTGGACAGCCCCGTCACCCGGGAACAGCTGGCGGTGTTCCTCTACCGCTATGCCCAGGACCGGGGGTACGACACCTCCGCCCGGGGGGACCTGTCCGGCTACAGCGACGCCGGGTTGGTGAGCTCCTACGCCACCGAGGCCCTGTCCTGGGCCAACGCCACAGGGCTCATCACCGGCACCACCGCCACCACCCTCAGCCCCAAGGGCTCCGCCACCCGGGCCCAGGTGGCCACCATCCTCACCCGGTTCTGCCAGGACGTGGTCCCCGGGGGATACGTCAGCCCCGCCCACATGATCCGCAACCTGGAGGCCTCCGACCTGTCCAAGAAGGACACCCTGGTGGCCATGGCCCAGGTGCTGCTGGACGACGGCTATGCCCCCGCCTTCGTGGCCGGGATTCTGGGCAACATCCTGGTGGAGGGGGACTGCGGCCGGTTTGAGAGCTCGGCCTACGTCTCCAACCCCGACGCCCAGCCGGACTACCTGCGCTACTTAGACGAGAACTACGACTACCGGGAGAAATACTCCTACAAGCTCATCTACGAGGGCATCTCGGTGAAAGAGGTCTACGCCATGATCCTGGAGCTGGGCCCCGGCGGGGCCAACGGCCGGGGGAGCTGCTTCGGCCTGGGCTGCCTGCAGTGGACCTCCTACGAGCGCATCAAGCGCCTGGTGGAGAACTACCTGTCCGTCAACGGCAACGCCGATTCCATCACCCTGGCCCAGGTGCAGGAGGCCGAGGGCATGACCGTCAGCTACGAGCTGGCCCACACCTACAAGAGCGTCTACACCACCTGGCAGAGCGAGAACCCCGACCAGAACACCGCCGAGGCGGCCTTTGCCGCCGGGGTCATCGTCTGCGTGCGCTACGGCGTCCCCGTGGGGTACAACACCGAGGCCGTCCAGAACACCCGGGGCGGCCTGGCGGAGTCGGTGTATAATGTGATGATGGGAAACTCTTGAAATTTGGGACCCGCTGCGCTGGGCTCCCAAATTTGAACAGCAGCCGCTGCGCGCGCCCTGCGGGCACACTGGCGGCTGAGCGGAATAAAACCCCTGGCAGAGCCAGGGGTTTTATCTTTGGATTGGGGTTCCCCGCTGGGGGGACTGCGTACCCTACGGGTGGGTGGCTCCGAAGCCACCTCGGGGCGCAGCGCCCCGGGGGGCCGCCTGCCCGGCGGGGGGCCTCTGTCATCGGTAGGCGGTTCCGTGGGGACCGCCGCAGGGTAGGCCCTGCCACGTGGGTTCCCGCCCGGTCCCGGGCGGGGATCCAGGCTTTCTCTAGAGAAAGCCCGGACGCAAAGAGTCGCGGGGGAGGGCCCCCGCCCCCCCGGTTTAGGGGCCGCTCGTTCCCACTCGCTCGTTTTGGCGATTGTGCCGCATTGTTCCGGTCGTGGGGCTATTCCGTTACCCATCTACGTACCCTGATTTGGGGCGCTTTTTCGGGTAGGGCTGCACAACCCAGAGGCTTCCCCTTGGGGGGAAGCTGTCACCGAAGGTGACGGATGATGGGGCGATTCTGTACCCAACCTTTCCTTGTAGAAAAACAGGCCCGTTACCCTCTGTCGCCCCAACGCTTTCCTTCTCCCGCCCCGTTGAGTGAGTCGATCGCCCCCTCATCCGCCCCAGTGTGCGCACTGGGGCACCTTCCCCCCAAGGGGAAGGCTTTGGGGGTGGGTGCGTCCCTTTCCGACTACAACACCCACCCCCTCCCAGCCCGCCCAGCCGGTGGGCGGGCCGTTACGGGCGTTGGATTATGGGCCGCAGGCCAGGCAGAAAAAAAGAGAGGACCCCCGCAGGGTCCCCCCAAACCAGAAAAGGTGGGTCCAGGGAGGAAGAACCTCTTCCTCCCTGGTGTTCTTTCCTCCGGCTTTCTTCCAAAGAAAGCCGGGCCCCCGCCCGGGGCCGGGCGGGCAACGGGGCGCTGCGCCCCGAGGCTCCGTAAGAGCCCTGACCACCCGAAGGGTACACAGTACCGCCCCGGAGCAGGAAGCTCCGGGGCGGTTTTCCTCACAAATTCTGATACTTCTTATTCCCCTTCAGCGCCTTCATGCGGATCTCGTGGTTCAAAATCCGTTTCCGCAGGCGGAGGGTCTTGGGGGTGACCTCCAGCAGCTCGTCGTCGGCCAGGAACTCCAGGCACTGCTCCAGGCTCAGGTTCCGGGGGGGCACCAGGCGGAGGGCCTCGTCAGAGCCGGAGGCCCGCATGTTGGTCAGTTGCTTTTTCCGGCAGACGTTCACGGTGATGTCCTCGCTCTTGGGGGTCTCCCCCACCACCATGCCGCCGTAGACGGGGATGCCGGGGCCGATGAACAGGGCGCCCCGCTCCTGGGCGGCCCACAGGCCGTAGGTCACCGACTCCCCGTTCTCGAAGGCGATGAGGCTGCCGGTGTTCCGGCGGCTGAGCTCCCCCTTGAAGGGGGCGTAGGAGTCAAAGACCGAGGCCATGATCCCCTCCCCCCGGGTGTCGGTGAGGAACTCGTTGCGGTAGCCGAAGAGGCCCCGGGCGGGGACCAGGAACTCCAGCTTCATCCGGGTGCCCACAGGGGTCATCTCCAAAAGGTCCCCCTTCCGGGAGCCCAGCTTCTCGATGACCGCCCCCACCGCGTCGGCGGGGACGTCGGCCACCAGGCGCTCCATGGGCTCGCATTTCACCCCGTCGATCTCCTGGTACAGGACCCGAGGGGGGGAGACCTGGAACTCATACCCCTCCCGGCGCATGGTCTCGATGAGGATGGACAGGTGCATCTCTCCCCGGCCGGCCACGTTGAAGGCTTCTGTTGTGTCCGTGTCGCTCACCCGGAGGGAGACGTCCTTGAGGGTCTCCCGCATCAGGCGGTCCCGGAGGTTGCGGGAGGTGACATACTTCCCCTCCCGCCCGGCGAAGGGGGAGTCGTTGACGGAGAAGGTCATCTCCATGGTGGGGGCGGAGATCTTCACGAAGGGCAGGGCCTCGGCGTGGCCGGCGGCGCAGATGGTGTCCCCGATGGTGATGTCCCCGATGCCGGACATGGCGATGATGTTCCCGGCGGCGGCCTCGGTGACGGGGACCCGGGCCAGGCCCTCGAACTGGTACAGGCTCACCGCCTTGGCCTTGCGGCTCTGCTCCGGGTCGTGGTAGTTGCAGACGGTGATCTCCTGGTTCTGCTGGATGGTGCCCCGCTCGATGCGGCCGATGGCGATGCGGCCCACGAACTCGTTGTAGTCGATGGAGGACACCAGCATCTGGAAGGGCTGGCTGTCGTCGGCCTCCGGGGCGGGGATGTAGCTGAGGATGGTCTCAAAGAGGGGCTTTAAATCGGTGCCCAGCACGTCGGGGTCGGTGGAGCAGATCCCCTGCCGGGCCGAGCAGAAGAGCATGGGGGAGTCCAGCTGCTCGTCGGTGGCGTCCAGGTCCAGGAGGAGCTCCAGCACCTCGTCCATGACCTCGTGGATGCGCTGGTCGGGGCGGTCGATCTTGTTGATGACCACGATGACCCGGTGGCCCAGATCCAGGGCCCGGGAGAGGACGAAGCGGGTCTGGGGCATGGGGCCCTCGGCGGCGTCCACCAGGAGGATGACGCCGTTGACCATTTTCAGGATGCGCTCCACCTCCCCGCCGAAGTCGGCGTGGCCGGGGGTGTCCACGATGTTGATTTTCACATCGCCATACTGGATGGCGGTGTTCTTGGCCAGGATGGTGATGCCCCGCTCCCGCTCCAGGTCGCCGGAGTCCATCACCCGGTCCTGGACCTCCTGGTTGGCCCGGAAGGCGCCGCCCTGTTTCAACATCTCGTCCACCAGCGTCGTCTTTCCGTGGTCGACGTGGGCGATGATGGCGACGTTGCGTAAGTGTTCATTCTGCATAGTATATTCTTCCTCTCTTGGCAAAACCACCGGGGCCCCGCACAGCGGGGCGCGCCAGGTGGCGCGTACAAACAATTTCCGCAGGAAATTTTTGGCGCAAGGCGGAATTCACTTCCGCCGCGCAAGTTCAATCCATTCGGGGGTCCCCCCGCAGGGCAAAGCCCTGTGGGGGCGTCGTTCTGCATAGTCTTGCACCTCAGTTGCGCTTGCGTAAAATTCCTGATTTTCAACGGCTTTCTATTATACTATTGAATATAGAGGTTTGCAAGTTGATTTTTGCCCGGAAACCCAGGCGGGGCTTGGTGCATCTTGCCCGGGAGAAGGCAGGCTGCCCTCCACCGCCTTTATACAGGCTGAAGTTCCTTTCAGCCTCTATAGAGGCGGTTCGTATCAACGGAACACCAGTGGGCAACCTGCAACCTGCAGCGGCTTCCCCTTGGGGGGAAGCCGCTGGACGTGGCAGGTCAACCGCCCTTATCCCATTTGTACGAAACGACTCCCCCAGCCCGCCCAGCTGGGGGGCGGGCCGCTCCCTGCGTCGGATGCAGGGCCGCAGGCCAGGATACAAAAAGAGCGGGATACCCCGAAGGATATCCCAGACCAGAGTGGGGAGTCCAGAGGGGAGAAACTCTCCCCTCTGGTGTTCTTTCCTCCATTTCTCACAGGAGAAATGGAGGCCGCCGGCAGGCACTCCCCCGGGGCTCTG
>DXDK01000111.1 GCA_019115545.1 Candidatus Evtepia faecavium | reverse complement strand
AGGTGGGTTTTTCTTTTTCCTACAAACTGAAAACCGACGCCCATAACGGCCCGCCCCCCGGCTGGGCGGGCTGGGAGGCGTTTCGTACAAACGGGATAAGGGCGGTTGCCCTGCCACGTCCAGCGGCTTCCCCTTGGGGGGAAGCTGTCACCGAAGGTGACTGATGAGGGGGCGATTCCTCCGAAGCCTTTCCTTGTAGAAAGCCCGTGCCCAACGGCCTGCCGCCTGTACGCCGGCTTTCTTCTGCTCCGTTGGGTACCCGGTCGCCCCCTCATCCGTCCCGGCTGCGCCGGGCCACCTTCCCCCCAAGGGGAAGGCTTTTTGGGGGGAGAAACCCACACGTCGACACCAACCCACGCCTCCCAGCCCGCCCAGCCGGGGGGCGGGCCGTTACGGGCGTCGGTGTTAAGGTTGTAGGAAAAAGAAAAACCCACCTCCCCCAGTTTCCTAAACTAGAAAGAGGTGGGTACAGGGAGGGGAGAAACTCTCCCCTCCCTGGGACTCTTTGCGTCCGGGCTTTCTCTAAGAGAAAGCCTGGATCCCCGCCCCGGACAGGGGCGGGGACCACGGGGCAGGGTTTAACCTGCGCTGCATATAAATGGCACCGCGTCCCGAGGAGTACGGATTACGCCAACGGCAGCCCCGTCAGGTGCCGCCGGATCAGGTCCAGGCCGGTCCAGGCGGCCATGCGGCGCACCCGCTCCCGCTCGGCCTGGGTCCCGGCGCGGAAGGGCACCACCTGGCACCCCCCCTCCCAGGCCAGGGCCAGATAGACCAGGCCGATGGGGTTGCCCCGGTCGTCCGGGTCGGGCCCGGCCACGCCGGTGGCGGCCAGGGCCAGGTCGCACCCCAGGGCGGAGCGGGCCCCCTGGGCCATGGCCTGGGCCACCTGGGGGGAGACGGCGCCGTGCTGGGCCAGCAGGTCCTCCGGCACCCCCAGCAGGCCCCGCTTCACGGCGTCGGTGTAGCTCACCACGCCCCCCCGGAACACCGCGGAGGAGCCGGGCAGGTCGGTGAGGAGCTTGGCCATCAGCCCCCCGGTGCAGGACTCGGCGGTGCCCACGGTGAGCCCCCGGTCCTTCAGCAGGCGGAGGCAGACCTCCTCCAGGGAGTCCACGTCCACCCCGATGACCTTGTCCTTCAGGATGGCCTTTACCTGTTCCTCCACCGGGGCGATGAGGCGAAGGGCCTCCTCCCGGGTGGGGGCGTGGGCGGTGATCCGCAGCTCGGTCCCCGTGGGTTTGGCATAGGGGGCCAGGGTGGGGTTGTGGAGGGCGTTCATCAGATCCCGGAGCAGGGCCTCGGCGGCGGACTCCCCGATGCCGAAGGTCTTCACCGTCCGGGAGGCGATCACCCCGTCGGAGAGTTTTTGCAGGTAGGGCAGGGCCCGGTGGCGGAACATCATGGCACACTCCCGGGGCGGGCCGGGGAGCATGAGTACATGGGTGCCATCGGCCTGGAAGGCCACCCCCGGGGCGGTGCCCCAGTCGTTGTCCAGCACGGTGCACCCTTCGGGGACCATGGCCTGCTGGAAGTTGTTCTCGGTGACCGGGGTGCCCCGCTGGGCAAACCGTTCCCGGATCCGCTGGGCGGAGGGTTCGTGGTACACCAGTTCCTTCCCGAAGGCCTGGGCCACCGCCACCTTGGTCAGGTCGTCACAGGTGGGCCCCAGGCCCCCGGTGGTGATGAGGATGTCCGCCCGGCCCCGGGCAATGTCCACCGCCTGGCGGACCCGCTGGGGGTTGTCCCCCACCACGGTGTGGTAGTAGACGTTGATCCCCAGCTGGGACAGGCCCTGGGAGATCATCTGGGCATCGGTGTTGGCGATGTTCCCCAGCAGCAGCTCGGTGCCCACGGCGATGAGTTCGGCGGTGTGGCTCACGGGTCCAGCACCACCCTTTCGATGCCCTGGACGGCCTCTTCCACCAGGGTCTCGATGTCCAGGGCGGCCTCGGCCTCGGTGATCTCCTCCAGTTTGGGGTGGGTCTTGGGGTGCCGGGGGGTGAAGACGGTGCAGCAGTCCTCGTAGGGGAGGATGGAGGTCTCAAAGGTGCCGATCTTCCGGGCCACCCGGATGATCTCCTCCTTGTCCATCCCCACCAGAGGCCGGAACACGGGCAGGGAGCACACCTGGCCGGTGACGGCCATGGCCTCCATGGTCTGGCTGGCCACCTGGCCCAGGGACTCCCCGGTGATCAGCCCGTGGGCCCCCACCCGCTGGGCCACCCGCTGGGAGATGCGCATCATGAACCGGCGCATCAGCAGGGTGAAGAGGGCCTCCGGGCAGTGGAGCCGCAGCTGCTCCTGGATCCGGGTGAAGGGCACCACGTGGACGGTGAGCCGCCCGCACCAGGGGGTGAGGAGCTTCGCCAGGGTGAGGACCTTCTCCTTGGCCTCGGGGGAGGTGTAGGGGTAGCTGAAGAAGTGGACCATCTCCAGGGCTACCCCCCGCTTGGCCATCATCCAGGAGGCCACGGGGCTGTCGATCCCCCCGGACAGGAGG
>DXDK01000110.1 GCA_019115545.1 Candidatus Evtepia faecavium | reverse complement strand
TTTGTGTGCCACGGCAACATCTGCCGCTCCCCCATGGCCCAATACCTCTTCGCCCACCTGGCGGCGGAGCGGGGGCTGGCCTGCTCGGTCCAGTCGGCGGCCACCAGCCGGGAGGAGATTGGCAACCCCATCTATCCCCCGGCCAAGAGGAAGCTCAGGGAGAAGGGCATCCCCTTCGGGGACCACCGGGCCGCCCAGATGACCCGGCGGGATTATGACAGCTACGACTTGCTCCTGGCCATGGACCAAGCCAATGTCCGCAACATGACCGCCATCGCCGGCGGGGACCCTGGGGGAAAGATTCACCGCCTGCTGGATTTCACCCCCCATCCCCGGGACATTGCCGACCCCTGGTACACCGGCGACTTTGAGGCCACCTACGACGATCTCCTCCAGGGCTGCCAGGCCCTGCTGCACTGGATCGAGCAGCGGAACGGTTGAGGAGAGGTATGATTTCCCCCCTTTCCTGACACACTAGACGGGAAAGGAGGGTTGCCCCATGGAGGTAACGGTGAAGGAGGGCTGCATCAGCTGCGGCCTGTGCGCGGAGGAGTACCCCGACCTCTTCCGCCTCAACGAGGCGGGGGTGGCCGAGGCCAAGGGCCCTGTGCCCGCCGGCCAGGAGGACCAGGCCCGCCAGGCCGCGGAGGAGTGCCCCGTCGGCGTCATCGAAGTCAAAGGATAAGCGAAAAGGGAGGGCGTGCCCGCCGGGCACGCCCTCCCTTTCGCAATGGGGGTCAGGTTTCCTGGAACATGGGGGTGGAGAGGTACCGGTCCCCGGTGTCGGGGAGGAGGACCACGATCTTCTTCCCGGCGTTCTCCGGCCGCTTGGCCAGCTGGATGGCCGCCCACAGGGCCGCCCCGGAGGAGATTCCCACCAGCACCCCTTCCGTGCGGCCGATCTGCCGGCCGGCGGCGTAGGCGTCCTCGTCGGTGACGGGGATGATCTCGTCATAGACCGCCGTGTTGAGGACCTTGGGCACGAAGTTGGCCCCGATGCCCTGCAGGCCGTGGGGCCCGGCCACCCCCTTGCTCAGCAGGGGGGAGGAGGCGGGTTCCACCGCGACCACTTTCACCTTGGGGTTTTGGGCTTTCAGGTACTCGCCCACCCCGGTGATGGTGCCCCCGGTGCCCACCCCGGCCACGAAGATGTCCACCTGGCCGTCGGTGTCCGCCCAGATCTCCGGGCCGGTGGTGTCCCGGTGGGCCTGGGCGTTGGCGGGGTTGTCAAACTGGCCGGGGATGAAGGCGTGGGGGATCTCCCGGGCCAGCTCCTCGGCCTTGGCGATGGAGCCCGCCATCCCCTCCGCCCCGGGGGTGAGGACCAGCTCCGCCCCGTAGGCGGACATGAGCAGCCGCCGCTCCAAGCTCATGGTGTCGGGCATGACGATGATGGCCCGGTAGCCCCGGGTGGCGGCCACCACCGCCAGGCCGATGCCGGTGTTGCCGGAGGTGGGCTCGATGATGACAGAATCCGGCTGGAGCAGGCCCCGGGCCTCGGCGTCGTCCACCATGGCTCGGGCCACCCGGTCCTTGGCGGAGCCGGCGGGGTTGAGGTACTCCAGCTTGGCCAGCAGGGTGGCCTGGAGGCCCTCCTGCTGCTGGATCCGGCCCAGCTCCAGCAGGGGGGTGCCGCCGATGAGCTGTTCCACCGAGGTATAAATCTTGCCCATAGTGATTTCCTTCCTTCCTGAAGATGTCCCCTGGCAGGGCAGGGGAGGGTTCCTCTCCATCATACCGCCCCCCGGCTGGGTTTGTCAAGGCGGCAGGTTGCCCTTGACAGACGGGGCCGCCCGCCGTACAATAAAACCAGTATACCAGTGGGAAACCGCCCCCGCGCCCGGGGGCAGAGGAGGGGAGCGACCCATGGAATATCAGGTCCAAATGGTCTACCAGCAGGAGGATGTGGGGGCCCTGGTCCGGGCCCTGGACTTCCGCCGCCGGCCGGAGGCCAACCTCCGCCGGGCCAGGAAGATCGGCTACACCGTCTTCGGCGTCCTCCTCATCCTGGTGGCCCTGTGCACCATGGGGGGGATGGTCTATGCCGGGGTGTTCTCCCCCCTGGCCATCGTCACGGTGATCATCGCCGTGCTCTGCCTGCTGGGGGGCGTGGCCCTGGTCCGCCGGGCGGACAGCAAGGGGATGGAGCGCCGCTCCTGGAAGCGCTACCCCAACAAGGGCATGGTCCTCACCTATACCTTTTATAAAGACCACTTCGAGGAGGAGGACGAGGCCTCCGGCAAACACGAGTTCCCCTACCTCTCCATCAAAAGCGCCAACGAGGACGGGGGGCACTTCTTCCTCTTTACCGAGACCAACGCCGCCCATATGCTGCGCAAGGACGGCTTTCTCCAGGGGGACCCGGCCACCTTTGCCGCCTTTCTGAAAAAGAAGGCGGCGGTCACCGTGGACCCTGTGGAGTGACCCCGACACCCCCTCACAGCCGCCCCGCCGGGGCCGGCGGAAAGGAGCCTGGAATGAGCATTTTCAACAACGAGAGCATTTTGGCCTGGCTGAAGTATTTCTCCGACCACACCCCCATTGACCTGGCCACCGTCCGCGTCCTGGACATCACCGGGGCGGACCGCAGCCTCCTGCCGGTGGTCCAGGCCCACCCCTCCGTCCTGGTGTTCACCGACGGCAACCACCCCGAGGTCTTCTACTCCATGTGGGACAGCGGCATGGGGGACTGTGAGATCTGGTACAACGAGGGCTCGGAGCCTGCCGGCCCCATGAAGCACAACCTCCTCTCGGAGATGATCGACCGAGGGGTGAACGTGTCCGCCGCCATGCTCATCAACAACCCCCGGGCCCACGCGGGCTACCGCATCGGGCTGGACAACAGTTCCTTCTCCCCCGGCACCATCCGCTATGTGGCCCCGGAGATACGGGCGGTGATCCTCAAGAAACTCAACCTGGATGCGGGGGAGAACATCTGCTGCGTCTCCGGGGAGAGCATCGCCGTGGAGGCCGCCATCGCCGCCCACCGGGGCAGCGTGGTGGCCGTGGAGTACAAGGCCGGGGACCGGCAGACCATGGAGGAGAACGTGGTCCGCTTCGGCCTGAACAATGTGCAGATTGTAGACGACATGGAGAGTTACTCCCACCGCTGGCCGGTGCCCGATGTGGCCTTCCTGGTGGCCTCGGATAAACTGGACCTGGAGCTGAAAACCCTGGTCCACGTCAACCCCAAGATCCGGGTGGTGATCTATACCCTGGAGTTCAGCATCATGAGCCGCATCCCCGGGATGCTGTGGGAAAACGGCATCGAGCCCACCGAGATCATGCAGCTGGAGGTCTCCAAGGTGGGGCGGAAGGACGAGATTGAAGTCCAGCCCGCCCCTTGGATCTTCTCCGGCCAGGCCGGCCGGGAGTGAGAGACAAAAAACCCCGGCAAAATCCCCCAAAAACAGGAGGATTTGCTGCTTGACAGCCTTTTTTTCCCTGCCGTATAATGGCAATAGAATTCCATAGCCAACCACAACAGCGATGACGGAGACAGTAGGGTCCGCGGAACCCTCCAGCGATTCGGGGACGGTGTAAGCCCGAAGGCAGTAAGCGGAAGTCTGAAAATCCCTCCTGAGCTGCAGGCCGAACCTCCCCAGCGGTCCAGTAGGCCCTGCCGGTTTCCTCCGTTACGGGGAGCGCGTATGTTGGTACGCAGGTAACAGGTGGTACAGCGAAGTGTTTTTTCAGCCTTCGTCCTTTTACGGGGACGAAGGCTTTTTTGCCCCTATGGGCCCAAGAGATTCTCCACAGGGAGGTTACAACCCATGAAAGACAACGGTTTGATCGAGTTCCGCTGGCACGGCCGGGGGGGCCAGGGGGCCAAAACGGCCTGCCTGCTCCTGGCGGACGCCGCCTTCAGTTCCGGGAAGTTCGTCCAGGGCTTCCCCGAGTACGGCCCTGAGCGGATGGGGGCCCCCATCACTGCCTACAACCGCATCAGCGATGCCCGCTGTTCCATCCACTGTAACATCGACGAGCCCGACTACGTGGTGGTGGTGGACGAGACGTTGCTGGATACGGTGGAGGTCACCCGGGGCCTGGCCCCCCAGGGGGCGGTGATCGTAAACACCGCCAAGTCCCCGGCGGAGATCCGCCCCAAGCTCTCCGGCTGGGGGGGAAAGGTGTGCACCATCGACGCCCGGCGGATCTCCGAGGAGACCCTGGGCCGGAACTTCCCCAACACCCCCATGCTCAGCGCGGCGGTGAAGGTCAGCGGCGTGCTGGAGGAGGGCAAGTTCAAGCAGGACATGGAGGAGAGCTTCCACCACAAGTTCGCCGCAAAGCCCCAGGTGGTGGCCGGCAACATGGCCGCCCTGGTCCAGGCATGGGAGGAGGTGCAGGAGGGATGATCCGACCGGCAAGAGAGATCGACGAACACACCCCCTGGCAGGAGATGACCCCCGGGGGGGAGATCTATGAACCCGCCACCGCCCGGTACGTGAACACCGGCGCCTGGCGCACCGACACCCCCCTGCTGGACGGGGAGAAGTGCCGCAGCTGCCTGCTGTGCGTCCCCTACTGCCCGGACAGCTCCCTGCCCGTCCAGGAGGGCAAGCTGGCGGGCATCGACTACCAGCACTGCAAGGGCTGCGGCATCTGTGCCCAGGTCTGCCCCTTTGGGGCCATCACCATGAAGGAGGGCGGACAGCCATGAACTACAACGAGCGCCTTTCCGGCAACGAGGCCATCGCCTTTGCCATGAAGCAGATCGACCCCGACGTGATGGCCGCCTTCCCCATCACCCCCTCCACGGAGATTCCCCAGTATTTTGCCCAGTACGTGGCCAACGGGGAAGTGAACACCGAGTTTGTCCCTGTGGAGTCGGAGCACAGCTCCATGTCCGCCTGCATCGGCGCTGAGGCCGCCGGCGCCCGGGCGGTGACGGCCACCTCCTCCGCCGGCCTGGCCCTGATGTACGAGATGATGTACGTGGCCGCCTCCAGCCGGCTGCCCATCACCCTGGCCTGCGTGAACCGGGCCCTCACCGGCCCCATCAACATCAACAACGACCACTCCGACTCCATGGGCATCCGGGACGCCGGGTGGATCCAGCTGTACGCCGAGAACAACCAGGAGGCCTATGACAACTTCCTCCAGGCCATGCCCATCGGGGAGGACCCTGCCGTCCGCCTGCCGGTGATGGTGTGCCAGGACGGCTTCATCACCAGCCACGCCCTGGAGAACATCGTCCTGCTGGACGACGCCTCGGTGAAGGCCTTCGTGGGGGAGTATCAGCCGGAGCACTACCTGCTCAAGGCGGCCAACCCCCTGGCGGTGGGGGCCTATGACCTCAGCTGCCATTACATGGAGCACAAGGTCCAGCAGGCCGAGGCCATGAAGGCCGCCAAGGCCCGCATCCTGGAGGTGGCCGCCCGGTTCGAGGCCCTCACCGGCCGGAAGTACGGCCTGTTTGAGGCCTACCGCATGGAGGACGCAGAAGTGGCCCTGGTGCTCATCGGCTCCTCCGCCGGCACCGCCAAGGTGGCGGTGGACCAGCTGCGGGAGCAGGGGGTGAAGGCGGGGCTCATCAAGATCCGGGTCTTCCGCCCCTTCCCCGCCCAGGAGCTGGCCCAGGCCCTGAAAAACGTGAAGGCCCTGGCCATCATGGACAAGGCGGAGAGCTTCTCCGCCAACGGCGGCCCCCTGTTCTCCGAGGTCCGGGGGGCGCTGTACGACCTGGAACCCCGTCCCCGCACCGTGGGCTATGTCTACGGTTTGGGCGGGCGGGACATCACCCCGGCCCATTTCCACGACGTTTTCGCCCGGCTGCAGGCCATCGCCGCCGGGGGAGAACTGGGGCCGGTGTACACCCATCTGGGACAAAGGGGGTAAGCGCTATGGAAGCCATCGACCGCACCTATCATTTCAAGAAAACCCTGGAGAAGAAGGAGCGCTTCGTGGGGGGCCACCGCCTCTGCGCCGGCTGCGGGGCGGGGATCGCCGTCCGGGGGGTCCTCCGGGCCCTGCGGGAGGAGGACCGTGCCGTGGTGGGCAACGCCACCGGCTGCCTGGAGGTCAGCTCCTTCCTCTACCCCTACACCGCCTATGAGGACAGCTACATCCACACCGCCTTTGAGAGCGCCGGCGCCACCCTCTCCGGGGTGGAGGCCGCCTACCACGCCCTGCAGCGCAAGGGCAAGGTGAAGGGGGAGGTCAAGTTCATCACCTTCGGCGGGGACGGGGGGACCTATGACATCGGGTTCCAGTCCCTCTCCGGGGCCATGGAGCGGGGCCACGACCTCACCTATGTCTGCTACGACAACGAGGCCTATATGAACACCGGTATCCAGCGCTCCTCCTCCACCCCGCGCTTTGCCAAGGCCACCACCTCCCCGGTGGGCACCGTCCTGCCTGGGAAGACCCAGAACAAGAAGAACCTCACCGACATCATCGCCGCCCACAACGTGCCCTACGTGGCCCAGACCACCTTCATCGGCAACTTCCGGGACCTGTACACCAAGGCCCAGAAGGCCATCTACACCCCTGGGCCCAGCTTTTTGAACGTCATGGCCCCCTGCCCCCGGGGCTGGGAGTACCCGGCGGAGAAGCTGCCGGAGATCTGCAAGCTGGCGGTGGAGACCTGCGTCTGGCCCCTCTTTGAGGTCATCGACGGGGTGTGGCATTTAAGCTACGAGCCCAAGAACAAGCGCCCGGTGGAGGAGTACCTCCGCCTCCAGGGCCGGTTCCGCCACATGTTCAAGCCGGGCAACGAGTGGATGATCGAGGCCACCCAGAAAAACGTGGACGAGAACTGGGAGAAGCTCCTGGCCAAATGCCGGGGGTGAGCCCGCCTGTCCCCCGGCCTCATACAGAACGCACAAAGCCCCTGGGAGGATTCCCAGGGGCTTTGCTTGTCTTACCGCGAGGGGCCGGGGGCCCCTGGGGGCGGCGTCGGGACGCCGTACCATTTGGTCCATCGCAGGTTAGCCCTTGCCGCGAGGGGCCGGGGGCCACCCCTGGTCGTGGGTGCCCTACGGGTGGTCGGGGCTGTTACCGGCCTCGGGGCGCAGCGCCCCGGGGGGGTGCCTGCCGGCGGCCTCCATTTCTCCTGTGAGAAATGGAGGAAAGAACACCAGAGGGGAGAGTTTCTCCCCTCTGGACTCCCCACTCTGGTCTGGGATATCC
>DXDK01000109.1 GCA_019115545.1 Candidatus Evtepia faecavium | reverse complement strand
ATGCCCCGGAAATGGCCCACGCCCCCCACGATGGCCCCGTCGTCGGCGTAGCACCGGTCCCCGTGGAGCTCGAAGAAGTCCCCGCAGAGGTTGTGGATGTAGTCCAGCCCCGTGGGGCGCTTGCTGGACCGGGCCAGTTTCACGGTGTCATAGGCTTTGGTGCTCATGCCTTTCCTCCTCTCCCGTGGAGCTTCAGCAGGGAGGAGAGGACCTGCTGCTGGTCCCGCCGAGGGACGATGGCGTCCACGAAGCCGTGTTTCAGCAAAAACTCCGCCGTCTGGAACCCCTTGGGCAGGGCCTTGCGGGTGGTCTGCTCCACCACCCGGGCCCCGGCAAAGCCCACGGTGGCCCCGGGCTCGGCCAGGATGATGTCCCCCTCCATGGCAAAGCTGGCGGTGACCCCGCCGGTGGTGGGGTCGGTGAGGACGGTGCAGTAGAACAGCCCCGCCTGGCTGTGGCGGAGCACCGCCCCGCTGGTCTTGGCCATCTGCATCAGGGAGAGCAGGCCCTCCTGCATCCGGGCCCCGCCGGAGACGGTGTACCCCACCACGGACAACCCGTGTTCCGTGGCGTATTCAAACAGGCGGGTGATCTTCTCCCCCACGGCGGTGCCCATGCTGCCCATCATGAAGTGGGGGTCCATGACGAACAGGCAGCAGGGCTGGCCGCCGATGCGGGCGGTGCCGCAGAGGACAGCCTCCCGCTCCCGGCTGGCGGCGCGGACGGCCTCCAGCTTTTCCCGGTAGCCGGGGAAGGCCAGGGGGTCGTTCCCCTCCACCTGGGCAAAGAGCTCCCGGAAGGAGTCCTTGTCCACCAGCAGCCGCAGCCGCTGCCGCCCCCCCAGGCGGAAGTGGTGGCCGCAGGGGCAGGTGTTCCAGTTGGCCTGCAGGCGGCTGACGGGGATGGACTTGTGACAGTTGGGACAGGTCTTCTCCGGCTCCCCGGCGTCCTCCTGGACCAGGGCGGCGGTGCGGCCCCCCCGTTCCAGCTCGTTTTTGGGTTTGTAGAGAAAGTTCAGAAAGGGCAACGGTGTCACCTGCCTTCCATAAAGGTCAAATCATAGTCCCCGGACATGAACCGGGGGTCGCTCACCAGGTCCAGCTGCTCGGCGATGTTGGTCTGTACCCCTTCGATGACCAGCTCGCACAGGGCGGCCTTCATCTTCCGCACGGCCTCCTCCCGGGTGCCGGCCCGGACGATGAGCTTGCCCAGCAGGGCGTCGTAGTGGGGGGAGACCGCCAGGCCGGTGACCAGGTAGGTGTCAAACCGGACGAAGGGCCCCCCGGGCACGTGGAGCATGGTGAGCTTCCCCGGCCGGGTGGCGTTGATGCGGCACTCCAGACAGGCCCCGTCCAGCACCACGTTCTGCTGGCGGAAGTTCAGGGAAACCCCCGCCGCCGCCCGGATCTGCCACTTCACCAGGTCCACGTTGGTGAGCATCTCGGTGACCCCGTGCTCCACCTGCAGGCGCAGGTTCATCTCCATGAACCAGAACCGGCCGTCCTGGTCCAGGAGGAACTCCAGGGTGCCCACCCCCACGTAGCCGATGGCCTTCACCGCCTTGGCGGTGAGGGCCATGAGCTTCTTCCGCTGGGGGCGGCTCACCGCCGGGGAGGGGGATTCCTCGATGAGCTTCTGGTGGTGCCGCTGGACGGAGCAGTCCCGCTCCCCCAGGCAGACCACGTTGCCGGCCTCGTCGGCCAGGATCTGGACCTCGATGTGCCGGGCGGGGTGGACGTACTTCTCCATGTACACCGAGCCGTCCCCGAAGGCGGCCTCCCCCTCAGCCACAGCCAGGGCATAGGCCTGGGCCATCTCGTTGGGGGCGTTCACCAGGCGGATGCCCCGGCCGCCCCCGCCGGCGCTGGCCTTGAGCATCACCGGGTAGCCGATGTTGGCCCCGGCGGCCAGGGCCTCCTGGGCGCTGGAGAGGACCTGGGTCCCGGGGATGACCTCCAGGCCGTTGTCCCCCATGATCTGCTTCAGCTGGGCCTTGTCGCTGAGCTGCTCCATGCTCTCCGGGGTGGGGCCCACGAACACCAGGCCGTTCTTCCGGCACAGGGCGGCGAAGTGGGCGTTCTCCGAGAGGAAGCCGTAGCCGGGGTGGATGGCCTGGGCCCCGGAGACCAGGGCGGCGGAGATCACCCGTTCCTCGTTGAGATAGCTGTCGGCGGGGTTGGCCTCCCCCACGCAGTAGCTCTCGTCGGCCAGGGCCACGTGGAGGGCGTCCTGGTCTGCCTGGGAATAGATGGCCACGGTGGCGATGCCCATCTCCTTACAAGCCCGGATCACCCGGACGGCAATCTCCCCCCGGTTGGCAATTAGGATCTTTGAAAACATACCGCTCGCTCCGTAATGCCGAAGGAGAACTCCGCCTTCACGCACAGGGTGTCCCCCACGTATCCCTCTCCCTCGGCGAAATAGAAGGGATGCTTGGCCCGGGTGATGCGGCACTTGGTCTCAAACCGGTCCCCCGGCAGCACCGGGGCCCGGAACCGCACATTCTTCATGCTGGTGTACATGGGGATGGTGTCCTCGGTGAGGGCCTCCTGCATCAGGATCCCCGCCGACTGGGCCAGGATCTCGCAGAGGATCACCCCGGGCACCACAGGGGTGCCGGGGAAGTGGCCCTGGAGGAACCACTCGTCCCCCCGCACCTGGTACTGCCCGTGGGCCACATCCCCCTCTTTGTCCAGCTGGTCCAGCAGGAGCATGCCGTCCCGGTGGGGCAGGATGGTTTGGATTTCATCGCGATTCATGGGCGCACCTCCTTACCGTTCCCGAATGCGGAAGAGGGGGCTGCCGTAGTCCACCACCTGGCCGTTGGCCACGCAGATCTCCACGATCTCCCCATCCACTTCCGCCATGATCTCGTTCATCAGCTTCATGGCCTCCACGATGCACAGGGTCTGGCCCCGCTTCACCTTGTCGCCCACCTTGACGAAGGGCTCGGCGTCCTCGGCGGGGGCGGCGTAGAACACCCCCACCATGGGGGAGGCCACCTCCACCGTGTCCGCCGGCGCAGCCCCCTGGGGGGCAGCGGCCGCCGGGGCGGCGGGGACAGCCACAGTCTCCCGGGCCGCCGCCGGGGCGGGAGACCGTTCCAGGCGGATGACCTGGTCCTTCTCCGTCACCTCCAGGCCGGTGAGGCCCAGTTCCGCCATGAGGCCGGCGTATCTTCTGATTTCCGCGTCGTTCATCATTTCACCTTCCGGAAGGCAATGCAGGCATCGTGCCCGCCAAAGCCCAGGGAGTTGGACAGCACCAGGTCTGCCTGCACCGCCAGGGCCTGGTTGGGCACATAGTTCAGGTCACAGGCGGGGTCGGGCTCCTCCAGGTGGATGGTGGGGGGCAGGATGCCCTCCTCCAGGGCCTTCAGGCAGGCCACCGCCTCAATGGCGCCGGCGGCCCCCAGGCAGTGGCCGGTCATGGACTTGGTGGAGCTGATGTAGGCACGGCGGGCGGCCTCCTCCCCCAGGGCCAGTTTGACCACCTGGGTCTCCAGGGAGTCGTTCATGGGGGTACCGGTGCCGTGGGCGTTGATGTACACGGTCTCCTCCGGCTGCCAGCCGGCCTCTTCCAGGGCCAGTTGGATGGCCCGGGCGCCGCAGGTGCCGTCCGGCCGGGGGGCGGTGATGTGGAAGGCGTCGCAGGTGGCGCCGTAGCCCACCACTTCGCCGTAGATCTTGGCCCCGCGGGCCACGGCGTGCTCGTACTCCTCCAGCACCAGGGCCGCGCCGCCCTCGCCGATGACGAAACCGCCCCGGCGCTTGTCAAAGGGCAGGCAGGCGGCATCCGGGTCCTCGGAGGTGGACAGGGCCTGCATGTTCACAAAGCCCGCCACGCCGCACTGGGAGATGGCGGCCTCGGAGCCGCCGGTGATCACCGCGTCGGCATAGCCGTGGCGGATGGCCCGCATGGCCTCGCCGATGGCGTTGGTGCCGGTGGCGCAGGCGGTGACCACCGGCAGGGCAGCCCCCCGGCAGTTGAAGCGGATGGCGATCATGCCGGCGGCCATGTTGCCGATGAGCATGGGGATGAAGTAGGGGGAGATCCGCTTGGGTCCCCGGGCCAGGAGCTTGTTGTGCTCCTCGTGGAAGGTGCGGATGCCGCCGATGCCGGAGCCAAAGTACACCGCCACCCGCTCCGGGGGCAGGGTGCCGATGACGCCGCTCTCCTCCACCGCCTGGCAGGCGGCGGCCACGCCGTACTGGGCATAGGCGTCGCTGCGGAGGACGTCGGTCTTGTCCATATAGGCGCGGGGGTCGAAGTTCTTCACCTCTGCGCCGATCTTGGTCTTGTAATCTGTGGTATCAAAGAGGGTGATGGGGGCGATGCCGTGGACGCCGGCCTTGAGGTTGGCCCACATCTCCTCCACGGTGTTGCCCACGGGGGTGATGGCCCCCAGGCCCGTCACCACCACTCTGCGCAATGTCTGTTCCATGGGTGTTCTCCTTTTTCACATGGCGATGCCGCCGTCCACCCGCAGCACCTCGCCGGTGATGTAGGGGGCGGTGGCCAGGAAAGCCACAGCCTGGGCCACCTCTTGGGGCTGGCCCATCCGTCCCAGGGGAATGGCGGCCAGCAGGGCATTGTCCTGCCCGGCCAGGTCCCGGGTCATGTCGGTGGCAATAAAGCCCGGTGCCACGGCGTTGCAGGTGATCCCCTTGGGGGCCAGCTCCTTGGCCACGGCCTTGGTCAGGCCGATGAGGCCTGCCTTGGCGGCGGCGTAGTTGGCCTGGCCGGGGTTGCCGATCATGCCGGACACGGACGTGATGTTCACAATGGCCCCGCCCTTCTGCCGGAGGAAGAGGGGGGTGCAGTGGCGGATGAAGTTGAAGGCCCCCTTCAGGTCCACGTCCAGGACCCGGTCGAAGCTCTCCTCCTTCATCATGGCCAGCAGGCCGTCTTGGGTGATGCCGGCGTTGTTGACCAGGACGTCCACGGCGCCGAAGTCCTTCTTCACCTGGGCCACCACGGCCTTGGCGGCGGCAAAGTCCGCCACGTCACACTGGTAGGCCTGGGCCTGGACCCCGTGGTCCTGGGCGCACTGGGCGCAGAGGGCCTCCGCCTTCTCCTGGCTGCCGGCGTAGATCACCGCCACGTTGGCCCCTTGGGCGGCCAGGGTAGCGGTGATGGCGGCCCCGATGCCCCGGGCGCCGCCGGTGATAAGGGCCGTTTTTCCCTTCAGCATCCTCCGAGGACCTCCTTCACGATCTGCTCCAGGTCCGCCTGGGTGGACAGGGCGTAGGTCTTGACGGTCTGGTCGGTCTTGGCAATCAGGCCGCAGAGGGTCTTGCCGGGGCCCAGTTCGATGAACGTATCCGCCCCGGCGGCGATCATGTTGTTCACGATGGTCTCCCACCGCACGGGGGAGACGATCTGCTGGGCCAGCAGCTCCTTGGGGTCGCCGTCATAGACCGCCCCGGTCTTGTTGGAGTACAGGGGAAGCTGCGGCTGACCCACCTGGCAGTCCGCCAACACCTGGGCAAAGCCCTGGGCCGCAGAGGCCATGAAGGGGGAGTGGAAGCCCCCCGCCACCTTCAGGGGCAGGGCCCGGCCGCCGGCGGCCTTCACCGCGGCAGAGAAGGGGGCCAGCTGCTCCTGGGCGCAGGCCACGGAGACCTGGCCGGGGCAGTTGTAGTTCACGGGATAGGTCTCGGGGAACTGGGCGCACAGGGCCTCCACGGTCTCGTTGGGCAGCTTCACCACCGCCGCCATGGCGGTGGGCTGGGCCTCGGCGGCCTGCTGCATCAGCTCTCCCCGGCGGCAGACCAGGTGGAAGCCCGTCTCCAGGTCCACCGCGCCGGTGTAGGCCAAAGCGCCAATCTCCCCCAGGGAGAAGCCGGCGGCCAGGTCGGCCCGCAGGCCCTTTTCCTCCAGGGCGGCGGCAGCGGCCAGCTCCACGGCGAACATGCAGGGCTGGGTGTTGCGGGTCTCCTTCAGCTCGGCCTCGGTGCCGGAAAAGCACTGCTGGGAGGTGCCAGGGCGCAGGGCGTCCAGCTGCTGGAACACCTGGGCCGCTGCCGGGGAGCACTGGGCCAGCTCCTGGCCCATGCCGGGGTACTGGGCCCCCTGGCCGGCGAAAACGAATGCTATTTTACCCATTTCGTGGCTCCTTTCAGCACAGGCTCGGCCCCTTCCATGACCTCCCGCACGATGTCGGCGGCGGGCTGGACCTGCTTCACCATGGCGGCCACCTGGCCGGAGAGGAAGCATCCCTCCTCCAGGTCGCCCTCCACCACGGCCTTGCGCAGGGCGCCGGTGCCCAGGGCCTCCAGGGCCGCGTCATCCAGGCCGCCGTACTCGGCCTTGGCGTAGTTCCGGGCGAAGGGGGTGCGCAGGCTGCGCACGGGATGGCCCAGGCGCTTGCCGGTGACCATGGTGCACAGGTCGTTGGCCTTGAGGATCTTCTCCTTGTACACCGGGTGGATGGAGCACTCCTGGGCGCTGAGGAAGCGGGTGCCCATCTGGACCCCGCAGGCCCCCAGCATGAAGGCCGCCGCCACCCCCCGGCCGTCGGCGATGCCCCCGGCGGCGATGACGGGCAGGTCCGTGGCGTCGCACACCTGGGGCACCAGGACCATGGTGGTCAGCTCCCCCACGTGGCCGCCGCTCTCCCCGCCCTCGGCGATGAGGGCGGAGGCCCCCAGGCGGGTCATCAGCTTGGCCATGGCCACCGAGGCCACCACGGGGATGACCTGAATCCCCGCGTCCTTCCACTGGGCCATGAACTTGGTGGGGTTGCCGGCGCCGGTGGTGACCACCGCCACCTTCTCCTCGGCCACCACCTGGGCCACCTCCTCCACGAAGGGGCTCATGAGCATGATGTTCACCCCGAAGGGGCGCTGGGTAAGGGACTTGGCGATGCGGATCTGCTCCCGGACATAGTCCCCGGGGGCGTTGCCCGCGGCCAGGATGCCCAGGCCGCCCCCTTCAGACACCGCCGCGGCCAGCTTGCCGTCGGCGATCCAGGCCATGCCCCCCTGAAAGACGGGGTACCGGATCCCCAGCAGGTCACATAAGGGCGTGTGGATCATGCCTGCTTGCTCTCGATGAAGGCCACCAGGTCGCCCACGGTCTCCACCTTCTGGTCCAGCTCCACCTCGATGCCCAGTTTGTCCTCCAGGTTCATCAGCAGCTCCACGGTGTCCAGGGAGTCGATGCCCAGGTCCTGGAACTTGCTGTCCATGGTGATCTCGGAGACGTCTTTCTCCACCCGCTCGGCCACCAGTTCTGCGATCGCTTCAAATACCATGATTGATTCCTCCATCTGTTTTATCGTTTTGATGTGTGAGTATTCGCGTTTAAGTAATCACTGATTACTTTTGCTATATATACTCCCTCTCTTTCCCTTTGTCAAGAGAAACCGGGGGATTGTTCACATTTTGTTCACTTTCTCCAGGAATTTGCCGGCGGTGGGCGGGGTTTCCTTCATTTTTCCTTAAGAGACTTTAAGAATCTCCCAAGGGTTTTTAAGAAAAGCGCAAGAGGTTCTTAAATCCCCCATTATTTTTTCTTGCTATAATAACAGGCAGATCACGAGGGTTTTCCCGTGTTTTCCCGGAAAATCCGAACCTTTTTCGTCTTTTATTGTGCAGGAGGTCTCTATGAAACGCAAACCCGCCCTCGCCGTCCTCTTCGGCGGTAACTCCCCGGAGTATTCCGTGTCCCTGCAGTCGGCCTACGCCGTGCTGTCCAACCTGGACCAGGAGAGGTACCACGTCCTCCCCCTGGGCATCACCCGGCAGGGCCGGTGGTTCCTCTACGGGGGCAGCTATGACCAGATCGCCGCCGACACCTGGGCGGAGGATGCCAGCCGCCTCACCCCGGTGGTGGTCTCCCCCGACCCGGCGGTCCACGGGCTACTGGCCCTCTTCCCCCACGAAAGGCGGACCATCCCCCTGGACGCCGCCCTGCCCATCCTCCACGGGGGCAACGGGGAGGACGGCACCGTCCAGGGCCTGCTCCAGCTGGCGGGGATCCCCGTGGCCGGCTGCGGCACCCTGGCCTCCGCCCTGTGCATGGACAAGGACCGGGCCCACAAGCTGGCCCAGCTGGCGGGGGTGGACGTGCCCCGGTCCCGGGTGCTCCAGGCCTGGGAGGACCCCCAGCTGGGGGTGGACTTTGCCCAGCTGGTGGGCTATCCCCTCTTCGTCAAGCCGGTGAATGCCGGGTCCTCCTTCGGCATCTCCCAGATCCACGGGGAGGCCGAGCTCCGCCCCGCCATCGCCCGGGCCCTGGAGTACGACACCCAGGTGATCCTGGAGGAGGCCATCCCCGGCTTCGAGGTGGGCTGCGCCGTCATCGGCACCCAGGACCTGGTGGTGGGGGAGATCGACGAGATCGAGCTCTCCCAGGGCTTCTTTGACTTCACGGAGAAGTACACCCTGAAGACCTCCGCCATCCACGTCCCCGCCCGGGTGTCCCCGGACACCGCCCGGCGGGTGAAGGAGACCGCCAAGGTGATCTACCGGGCCCTGGGCTGCGCCGGCTTTGCCCGGGTGGACTGCTTCCTCACCCCCCAGGGGCGGATCGTGTTCAACGAGGTGAACACCATCCCCGGCTTCACCGAGCACAGCCGCTTCCCCGGCATGATGCAGGCCGCCGGCTGGACCTTCCCGGAGATCCTGAACGCCATTCTGGGGCAGGTGGTGGCGCCGTGAGGCCCCGGATTCTCCCCCCGGAGGGGGTGCATCAGGGGGACCTGATCCTGGTCAACCCCCGCCACCCCTATCACCCCGCTCCCCGGGCCGACCTGGTCCCCGTGGCGGGGAGCGGCGTCCTCCTGGAACGCCGGGCCGCCCAGGCCCTGGAGGGCCTCATGGCCGCCATCGGGGACGGGTGGCGGGCCATCGTGCCGGTGAGCGGCTGGCGGGCCCAGGCGGAGCAGCAGGCCATCTGGGACGGGTCCCTTCAGGAGAACGGCCTGGCCTTCACCCGGACCTATGTGGCCCGGCCCGGGTGCAGCGAGCACCAGACCGGCCTGGCCATCGACCTGGGGCTGAACCAGGGGGAGGTGGACTTCCTCTGCCCCGCCTTTCCCTATGAGGGCCTCTGCCAGACCTTCCGGCAGACCATGGCCCAGTATGGATGGGTGCAGCGCTACCCCGCCGGGAAGGAGGCCGTCACCGGCATCGGCCACGAGCCCTGGCACTTCCGGTACGTGGGCCGGCCCCACGCCCTGCGCATGGCCGCCCGGGGCTTTGCCACCCTGGAGGAATACCTCCCCTGGCTGGCGGGCTTCCCCTGGGCCGCCGGCGGGCTCCGGGACGCCTTCGGCCGGGTGGGCTTCCTCCCCCAGGGGACCGCGGCGGTGGAGGTGCCGGAGACGGGGACCTGGACCCTCTCCGGCAACAACGTGGACGGCTTTTTCCTGACGGAATGGGGGGATGACCATGGCTAAGCCCCGGAATTACGGCGGCCTGGACGCCTTCAAGGTCATCGCCGCCCTGCTGGTGGTGGCCATCCACACCTCCCCCCTGGCCAGTTATTCCGCCGCCGGGGACTTCTTCCTCACCCGGTGCCTGGCCCGGGTGGCGGTGCCCTTCTTCTTCATGGTCACCGGCCACTTCGTCCTGGGGCCGGTGCTGGAGGGGCAAAAGGCCTTCGCCCCCGTGGGCCGGCAGATCAAAAAGATCCTGCTGCTGTATCTGATCGCGGTGGTGCTCTACCTTCCCATCGGCTGGTACGCCGGGCACTACCAGGCCCTGGGCCCCCTGGACGTGGCGCGGCTGCTGGTGTTCGACGGGACCTTCTACCACCTGTGGTACTTCCCCGCCTGCGCCCTGGGGCTGTTGGTGGCGTATGCCCTGGCCCGGGCGCTCCCGGGGCGGGGGCTGTGGGCGGCGGTGAGTATTCTCTACCTCCTGGCCCTGCTGGGGGACAGCTACTACGGCCTCACCGCCCAGCTTCCCGCCCTGGCGGCGGTGTATGACGGGGGGTTCCAGCTCTTTTCCTACACCCGCAACGGGCTGTTCATGGCCCCCCTCTTCCTCCTGCTGGGGGCCCGGCTGGGGCAGCGGGGGCCGGCCCCCCTGCCGGGGGCGGCCGGGGTGGGGCTGGCCCTCTCCCTGGCCCTGATGACCGGGGAGGGCTTTCTCCTGCGCCATCTCCAGTTCCAGCGCCACGACAGCATGTATCTGCTTCTCCCCCTGGTGATGTTCTTCCTCTACCGCCTGGTGCTGGCCTGGCCGGCCAAGGCGGCCCCGGCCTGCCGGGATCTGTCCACCTGGGTGTACATCCTCCACCCGGCCATGGTGGTGGCCCTCCGGGGCGGGGCCAAGGTCACCGGCCTCACCCAGGTGCTGGTGGAGAACAGCCTGGTCCACTACCTGGGGGTGTGCACCCTGTCCTTCCTGGCGGCGGGGGCCATCGCCTGGGTCCTGGCCCGGCGGCGGCCCGCCGGCCCCCGGCGGGACCGGGCCTGGATCCAGCTGGACCGGGCCGCCCTGGTCCACAACCTCCACGCCCTCCAGGCCCTCCTCCCCCCGGGGTGCCGGATGATGCCCGCGGTGAAGGCCGACGCCTATGGCCACGGGGCCCTGGCGGTGGCCAGGGTCCTCCAGGGGGAGGGGGTGTCCGCCTTCTGCGTGGCCTGCCTGGCCGAGGGCATCCAGCTGCGGCGCGGGGGCATCCGGGGAACCATCCTCATCCTGGGCTACACCCACCCGGACCAGTTCCCCCTGCTGCGGCGGTACCGCCTCACCCAGACGGTGGTGGACTATCCCTACGCCCGGCAGCTGGCGGCCTATGGCCGCCCCCTGTCCGTCCACCTGGCAGTGGACACGGGGATGCACCGCCTGGGGGAGGCCAGCGGCCACTTGGAGGAGATCCGGCAGATCTTTGCCCTGCCCTCCCTCCGCATCCAGGGGATCTACACCCACCTGTGTACCGCCGACGGCGCCACCTCCCGGGATCAGGCCTATGTCCACCGCCAAGCCCAGGCCTTTCAGGAGGTGCTGGAGGCCCTGGACCGGCGGGGCATCCCCCGGCCCAGGGTCCACCTCCTGGCCAGCCACGGCCTGCTGAACTACCCGGACCTGGGCGGGGATGATGCCCGGGTGGGCATCGCCCTCTACGGCCTGCTGAGCACCGAAGGGGACCTGAACCGGGCCGCCCCGGACCTGCGGCCGGTGCTCTCCCTCCACGCCCGGGTGGCGGCGGTGCGGGCGCTGGCCCCCGGGCAGGCGGCGGGGTATGGCCTGGCCTTCGTGGCCCGGCGGCCCACGAAAGTGGCGGTGCTCACCATCGGCTACGGGGACGGCCTGCCCCGGACCCTGGCGGGGGGAGAGGTCCTCCTCCACGGCCGGCGGGCCCCCATGGTGGGGCGGATGTGCATGGACCAGCTGCTGGTGGACGTCACCGACCTGCCCGCCCCGGCCCCGGGGGACGAGGCGGTGCTCATCGGCGCCAGCGGGGAGGAAGTCATCACCGCCTATGCCCTGGCCCGGCAGAGCGGGAGCATCACCAACGAGATCCTCAGCCGCCTGGGTCCCCGGCTGGAGCGGATTCTGGCATGACCCAGCCCCTGCCGCCAACCGGCGGCGGAACGCCTTGCCAGCGGGCTGGAAAAACAGAACCCCCCAGGGAACCCTGGGGGGAGACAGCAAAGGAGAGCGCCAATCGGCGCTCTCCTTCTTCGCGTCTATGGGATTATTCTACCACGCCCTCGCAGAAGCGCATGAGGATCGTGGCGATCTGGGCCCGGGTGGCGTTGCCCTGGGGCCGGAGGGTGTCGTCCTCGAAGCCCTGGAGGAGGCCCTCCGCCACGGCCCAGGCCATGGCCTCCTGGGCGTAGGGCAGGATGTCCCCGGCGTCCGGGAAGCCGCTCAGGTCCGCCCGGGGGGACACGTCGCAGCCCTTGGCCTGGGCGTAGCGGAACAGGATGGTCGCCAGCTGTTCCCGGGTGATGTTGTTCCCGGGGGCAAACTGGGTTTCGCTGACGCCGTTGACGACGCCCTCTTCCGCCGCCCAGGCGACGGCGTCGGTGTACCAGGTGTCGGCCTCCACGTCGGTGAAGCCGCTCTGGCCGGACACCTCCGGCTCGCCCTCCAGGCGATACAGAATGGTCACCAGCTGGGCCCGGGTGGTGGGGTGGTTGGGGGCGAAGAGGTTGTCCCCGACGCCGCCCATGAGGCCGTTTTCGTAGGCGTAGCGGACGGCGTCATAGAACCAATCGCTCTCCGCCACGTCGGTGAAGGGCAGGGGTTCCGGCTGGGATTCCACAAAAGTCACTTCCACGGTCACCTGGCCGTTGGGCATGGTGAAGGTGTAGGTGCCGTCGGGATTCGCTGTAACCTCGACAGCGTCCCCGAAGCGGTCAGTGACGGTGACCGTGCCCACGTCAAAGCCCTCGTCAGGAATCGGGGTCAGGGTGACCTCCGTGCCCTGCTTGGCGGAGGTGGGGGCGGTGACGGCACCGTTCTCCGTATCCTCTATGGTAATTTTGTAGTTGGGGTTGGCGGGGGGCGCGTTGTACTGCCACTGGGCGGTGAGAGTGGTGTTCTGGGTGAACACGGTGTCCTCACCCACCTGCGTGCCGTTCTCAGTGTACCACCCCAGGAAGGTGTAGCCGGAGCGGGTAGGGGTGGGGAGGGAGGACAGTGCGCCGTTTACGTCTGTTCGGGTATTCTGGATTTCGCAGACACCGCCGTTGGCATTGAAAGTGATGAGGTAGCCGATAATTCCCTCGCAGATGTCACAGGTGCCGTTATTGTCAGTGTCTGTGTGCTGCGTATAGCTGCACATGCCCTGGGGGTCCTTCAGTGGGCAGTCCTTCGCCCTGCAGGCATGCCAGTGATGGGTGGGGTTGGCGGTCCAGTTTCCCGTATCCCAGCTGTGGACATGGTCCGTCGCGTTGAAGGTGACGGTGATGATAAGGTTATCAGGATTCTGCGTATCTTTTTTCGCCGTGATGCTAGAGTAAGCGCTTTCATTCATATTCTCCAGCACCACACGGACCTGGTCGGAAAAGGAATAATACGTATCGCACTTCACCCGGAACACCGCAATGTATACGGTGTCCTTCTGAAATGTTTCGCCAACATTGACATCATTTCCAGCTTCATCTTCCCAGATGACGCTGAGTTTGGACGGTCCCCCAACTCCTGCGGTTATCATTCCCTTATAGGGGTCGTCCTCCGGGACATCGATGTACTGGACAGGGTTGGCCCCTTCCACAGGAGCCACAAGGTTCGAAATGAAAACTTTCTCAATGGGACGGCCATAGACCGTGAAGGTGTACGCATCAGACGCTTCGTTATAACTGTCATTTCCTGCTTTTTGAGCGGTGATGGTGACCTCTCCCACGCCTTTGATCGTAACCTTTCCGTTGCTGTCCACAGTGGCCACTTTATCCTCGCTGGAACTCCAAGTCACCGAGAGCCCTTCCGCCCCACCGGTGGTGCCCAGCTGGAACCCGGTACTGTCAATATAAATTGTGTCCGTGGGCGTGGGCTCATTAGTGATTGCAAACCCAGGTTGATCCTGCTTCTGTGTGCGCTGAATCTGCGGGGCGGGGTCCTGCTTGTTGGCAGTCAGGACAGGGAGGTTGCCCATCCAGTTCCCATCCGAATCCACAGTGGTTGGATTGTTTTCTTTTTTCCAAGTGCTACTATTGAGGCCGAGATTGGTGGCCCAGGCGGTATCGTCTGTCATCTGGTTGGCGGTTTGAGATTTGCCAAGGCCGCCTGTGCCGGAGGTATCCAGATAAGTGCAGTTGTCCGCCACTGTCAGTGTCACATAGGTAGAAGTTTGGCCTACCATGGCATTCCCTTTTCCATTGTTCACTGTTCCGGTGTTATAGCTGCTCGAAATGGAAACAGTACGGCCACTCGAGTCAGTGGCGTATAATCTTCCAATCAGTCCACCTACTGTCCCGCCGGTCACGGCACCTACATTATAGCAGTTTTCCACCTGAAGGGACGTAGGGCGCGTTGCTTCCCCGATCAAACCGCCAGCATAACCGGTGGAAGAGGGGATGTCGACACTGCCCACGTTGTAGCTCTGGGTCAGCGTCAGCGCACCGCCTGTCGAACCGACTAAGCCGCCAAGCTTTAGACTGTTTCCGGATTGTGTTGATGAAATTTTCCCTGTATTGCTGCATTGACTGATCTCGATGGAAGCTCCAGAAGTTTGTCCCAAAATGCCGCCGATGTTTCCACCAGTTGCACCACCGGCAGCCGTAATCTCGCCGGTATTGGTGCAGGTTTGGATGCCATAGTCGTTGGATGCTTTCTTGAGGTACATCTTCCCCACAATGCCGCCCACGCCGTGCGTGTCGCTTTCCGACTTGGTGTTGATCGTTCCGTGATTGGTACAGTCTGTAACTGAGCCGTTGGTCACGTAGCCTACAATACCGCCGGCATTGATGTTCGTGGCCCCTGTGCACACCTTAGCGCCTTTAACCGTCGTACAGTTCTCTATCGTGGAGCCACTGGTCGATCCCACGATACCGCCGATGCCATTGGTGTGCCATAGGTAATTCTGGCTGTACACGGTGCCGCTGAATGTGCAGTCAGACACAGATACCTCGCTACCGATTTCGCCCGCAATACCGCCGACGGAACATGCGGCGTTGCTCTCTCCTTTGTATAGGATCGACCCGCTTACTTTGCAATTCTCGATGTTTGCTTCGGAACGCGCATCCCCGATGATGCCACCGGCGCTGCTCTCGTCGGATACAATGTACACATTATCCAGTGTGACATCTTTGACGGTCGGGCTGCCGTAGCTGAACAAGCCGGCATAGCTGGTGACGCCGCTCGTCACACGCAAACCGGAAATCGTCCTCTCATTGCCGTCAAAGGTGCCGGAAAATGTTTCAATGGGGACCCAGCTGTGAGCGGAGAGGTCGATATCTCCTGACAGGGTAATGTTAGCCTTTTTCAAATTTTCCAAGTCATTTCCATCCGGAAAATCATCTGGCCGCTCCATTTCTGCGTCTACGTCCTGCCAGTTGTAGCTTTGCAGCAGCAACGCCGCCAGGCCGGCCAGATCTGCCGCAGAATCCAGTTCAAACTCTGTTTCATTTGCATCGTACCAGCTGATATCGTAGTACGGCTCTCCATCCTCATCCGAACCCAGCCAGGTATCCGTAAGCTCAGGCTCCTGAGGTAGAACGATCTCCTCCCAATCGTCCATTTCCGTATCCGCCGCCAAGGCAGTGGCCGGCAGCAACCCCAAGCACAACGCCAGGGCCATGCACAAACTCAACATCCGTTTCCCCATGGATACATCCTCCTTTTTCTCCGTTCCCGGCGGCAGCAGCGCCCCCGAAAACCTGGTTCCGTTGGAATTTTTTCCAACGGAAAGAGGCCTAGGCCTCTTTGTCTGCCATGTCTTTCCGCGCCAATGGGCGCGGTTTCTGTGTCTAGTATACTGGATTTTTCCCACGCTGTCCAGTGTCAGTTAGGGGCAAAAACGTACCAGTTAGGGGATTTTGGCCGAAAAAAGCGTCGCAGACTTCCGCCGGCCGCAGCCGGAGGAATAAAATCCAATCCGTCATTTCCGGTGACAGGCGCGGCGGAAATGACACTTCTCATGCCGGAGGGGCCGACAATTTCCCTGGAAATCGAGGCCCTTCCGGCATGCTGTCCCCAAAAAAAGCGGCCCGCCGCTTTTTTATGCAAAAAGGGCGGCCCTCCCGGGGAGGGAGAGCCGCTCTGGGGGGCGGGGGTCAGTCCTCCCCCTCCCGCTCCGCCAGCCACCGGGGCAGCTGGGTCAGGTTTTGCAAAACACCGTCGGCCCCGGCGGCCAGGAAGGTCTCCCGCCCCCGGGCCAGGGCGCGGTCCTTTTCCTGGGGGGAGAGGGCCTGGTACTCCTCCTGGGTGTACCCCAGGACGCTGCTCCCCTCCAGCACCCCCAGGGAGAGGACGCCGGCGTGCTTGCCCTCCCGGATGTCGGCCACGGTGTCCCCCACCTTCACCACGCCGGCCACAGAGGGGACCTGGAAGCGGGCCATGTTGGCGTAGATCATGTAAGGGTACGGCCGGCCCAGGCCCTGGACGCTGTCGGGGCTGAACCAGGCATCGGGGGCATAGCCCTGCCGGGCGGCCTCCCGGGTGACCACGGCCATCATCTTATCCGTGTAGCCGGTGGTGGAGCCGATGGCGATCCCCTGGGCCCGGAGGGCCTCCACGGTCTCCAGCACCCCGGGCTTGGGGTCGGCGTACTGGGCCAGGCTCTCCAGGAGGGAGGCCTCGAAGACGCCATAGAGCTTCTCCACGGCGGCCTCGTCGGCGGCTCCTTGGTTCTCCTGCCACTGCCGCTGGATGGCGGGCATGGCCAGCATGGTGCGGATGTGGTCCCGCTTGAGCATGCCCATGGGGGCGCGGATCTCCTCCACGGTGGGGGTGACGCCGAACTTCTGAAAGGCCAGGGCGAAGGCGTTCACCGGGGCGAAGCAGCCGTAGTCCACGGTGGTGCCCGCCCAGTCAAAGATCACCAGCTGGGGTTTCATTTTGCCGCCTCCTTTTCCTTGAGAAAGTCCGCCAGGATGGCGCTGAGCTTCAGGATATCCTCGGGATAGATCTCCCCGATGTTCCCCACCCGGAAGGTGTCGGCCTCCATCACCTTGCCGGGGTAGAGGACATAGCCCCGGTCCTTGATATAGCGGTACATCTCCTCAAAGGTGAACGCGGCCCCCTCAGGGTAGCAGAAGGAGGTGATGATGGGCCCCTGGACCGCCGGGTCCAGGTAGGGGCGGAAGCCCAGGGCCCGGAAGTTCTCCGCCAGCAGGCGCTGGTTCTGGTCGTACCGGGCGTGGCGGGCGGGGATGCCCCCCTCGGCCTCCAGCTCCTTCAGGGCCTGGTCAAAGGCCAGCACCACGTGGGTGGGGGAGGTGAAGCGCCACTTGCCGCCGCCGTCCTCCATCCCCTTCCACTGGTCATAGAGGTCCAGGGACAGGGAGCGGGCCTGGCCGGCGCAGGCGGCCAGCTTCTCCCGGTTGGCCAGGATGAAGGAGAAGCCGGGAACCCCCTGGATGCACTTGTTGGCGCTGGAGACCAGGAAGTCGATCCCCCAGTCAGCCAGGGGGATGTCGA
>DXDK01000108.1 GCA_019115545.1 Candidatus Evtepia faecavium | reverse complement strand
TTCTCCCCGTTTCCATCACCGCCGGCCCCCGGGTGGGGATCGACTATGCCGAGGAGGCTGTGGACTTTCCTTGGCGCTATCAAATCGCCCCTTAAACCCACTTCATACAGGATACAGGAAACATTGCCCCCCGGCAGACCGTGTTGTTTGCCAGGGGGCTGTTCTCTGTTGTATTAGAGTTTGCTCATAAACTGCGACGCCGCTTTCAGCATCATGCGCTTGGTGCCCACGTTGTCAAAGGCCACCTCGATGAGCGCGTCCCCTCCCATGGGCTGAATGGTGAGGACCATCCCCGTCCCAAAGGCGGAATGGCGAACCATGTCCCCCTTCCGCAGGGAGAGCATTGGCTGGCTGGGCTTGGGCGCCGGTTTCCGATAGGTGCTGGAAGGGACCCGTGTCCCGGAGGGACGAGCTTGGGTCCGGGGAGAAGCCGCAGGCCGGACCTGGGAGATCCGCTCCTCGCTGGACCAGCCGCCGTCCTGGAAGGCATCCCGCTGGGGCCGGCGGACCCGGCCGCCCACGTCCACCTGCTGGGCGGGGATCTCCTGGACGAACCGGGAGGGCAGGTTGGCCGCCGTGCGGCCAAAGAGCATCCGCTGGGCGGCGCAGGTGAGGCACAGCCGCTCCTTGGCCCGGGTGAGGGCCACGTAGCACAGCCGGCGCTCCTCCTCCAGCTCTTCCTCCTCCCCGATGGCCCGGTAGCCGGGGAACACCCCCTCCTCCATGCCCACCACGAAGACCACGGGGAACTCCAGCCCCTTGGCCGCGTGCATGGTCATGAGGGTGACGCAGTTGTCCTCGTCCTCCACCCCGTCCAGGTCGGTGTACAGGGCCACCTCGTCCAGGAAGCCCCCCAGGGAGGGCTCTTCGGCGTTTTCCAGGTAACCGCTGATGGAGGAGGCCAGCTCGTGGACGTTTTCCAGGCGGGCCTTGCTCTCGTTGTCCTTCTTCTCCGAGAGCATGGCGGCGTAGCCGCTCTCCTGGACCAGGGTCTCGTAAAACTCCGGCAGGTCCACCTCCTCCGCCAGGCGCTGCATGGAGCGGATCAGGTCCACGAACTTCTGAAACTTGGGGGCGGCCTTCTGAAGGGCGGGGATCTCCCCGGCGTGGGTGAGCACCTCCCAGAGGCTCCGCCCCAGCTGGGCGGCGATGCCCCGGGCGGTCTCCATGGTCTTGGCCCCGATGCCCCGGGGGGGATTGTTCACCACCCGGAGCAGGCGCAGGTCGTCGTCGGGGTTGTGGATGACGCAGAGGTAGGAGAGCATGTCCTTCACCTCCGCCCGCTCGAAGAAGCGGAAGCCCCCCACCACCCGGTAGGGGATGCTGTTGCTCTTCAGGGCGATCTCGATCTGGTTGGACAGGGCGTTCATCCGGTAGAGGACGGCGCAGTCCCGCCACTGCTTCCCCTCCCCGTAGGCCCGGAGGATCTGGGTGGCCACGTACATGCCCTCCTCCCGCTCGTTGCCGGCGGTGTAGAAGTGGACCTTCTCCCCTGCCCCGTGGTCGGTCCAGAGGTTCTTCCCCTTCCGGCCCCGGTTGTTGCGGATGACGGCGTTGGCGGCTTCTAAGATATTCCCGGTGGAGCGGTAGTTCTGCTCCAGGCGGATCACCCGGGCGTTCTTGTACTCGCTCTCAAAGGAGAGGATGTTCTCAATGGTGGCCCCCCGGAAGCGGTAGATGGACTGGTCGTCGTCCCCCACCACGCAGATGTTCTTCCGCCCCCCGGCCAGCAGGGCGGCCAGGAGATACTGCAGGTGGTTGGTGTCCTGGTACTCGTCGATGAGGACGTAGCGGAACTTCCGCTGGTAATACTCCCGCACCTCCGAAAACTGCTGGAGCAGGCGGACGGTGTGGAGGATGATGTCGTCAAAATCCAGCGCCCCGGCGGCCCAGAGTTTCTTCTCATAGGTTTGGTAGACGCCGGCGATCTTCTGCAGGCGGAAGTCCCCCTTGGCCCGGCACTGGTCCATGAATTCTGCGGCCAGGAGCATCTCGTCCTTTGCCCGGGAAATGTAGCCCAGGACGGTGCGGGGGGGGAAGGACTTGTCGTCCAGGTTCAGCTCCTTCAGGCTCTCCTTGATGACCCGGAGGGAGTCGTCGGTGTCATAGATGGTAAAGGAGGAGGGGAAGCCCAGCTTCTCAATGTCCCGCCGGAGGATGCGCACGCAGGCGGAGTGGAAGGTGGCCGCCCAGATGTCCCGGGCGTCGGGGCCGATCTTGTCCTCCAGGCGCTGCTTGAGCTCCCCGGCGGCCTTGTTGGTGAAGGTGATGGCGATGACCTGCCAGGGGGCGGCGGGCTCCAGGGCGCACAGGAGCCGGGCCCGGCTGGCCTCCTGCTCCGTGGGGGCGGGGTTTTGGGCGTACTGGGCTAGGAAGTCCAGGTCCCCCTGGGTGACGTAGTCCGGCACCTCCCGGCTGTCCGACCCCCTGCCGTAGCGTAGGAGGTTGGCGATCCGGTGGATGAGCACCGTGGTCTTGCCGCTGCCCGCCCCGGCCAGCAGGAGCAGGGGCCCCTCGGTGGCCAGGACCCCCTCCAGCTGCCGGGGGTTCATGTGGGCAAACTCCCGGGCGATGATCTCCCGGCGCAGGGCGGTGAATTGGTTGCGTTGTTCTTCCGAAAGCATCTTGGTTCCCCGTTTCTCTGTCTGTGATCTGGCGTGTCGATGGGCTCCATTGTACCCCAAACGCCCCGGTTTGACAACCGGAAATCCCGCCCTTCCCCCGCCTTCGACAGTTTGGTTGCTTCTGCAACGCATTTTTCCCGGCGGCGTGCTATACTAAAAAAGTTATGATTTGCGGAAAAGAGGTGCGCCATGGACAAGGCAAAGCAGTGGATCCTGGGGAAGAAAACCCTCCTCCAGCGGGTGGGGGCGGTGGCCCTGGCCCTGGGGGTGTGGCAGGCCCTGGCCATGGCCGTGGGGGAGCAGCTGCTGGTCCCCACTCCCCTGTCCGTGGCCGGCCGCCTGGGGACCATCTGGCAGGAGGCGGGCTTCTGGGACACCGTCTGGTTCACCTTCCGGAAGATCGTGGCCGGCTTCCTGCTGGGGCTGGGGTTCGGCCTGGGCTTCGGGGCCCTGGCGGGGCGCTTTCCCCTGTTTGAGATCCTCTTCCGCCCCTGGGCGGTGATGATCAAGTCCATCCCCGTGGCCTCCTTCATCATCATCTGCCTGATCTGGATGTCCTCGGCCCGGCTGTCCATCTTCATCTCCTTTTTGATGGTTCTGCCCATCATCTACACCAACGTCCTCCAGAGCATCCGCAGCGTGGACGGGCAGATGCTGGAGGCGGTGCGGGTCTTTCGCCTGTCCTGGCCCAAGCGGGTGCTCTACCTGTGGCTGCCCCAGCTGAAGCCCTATCTTCTCTCCGCCTGCGGGGTAAGTCTGGGGATCTCCTGGAAGGCGGGCATCGCCGCGGAGATCATCGGCATCCCCGCCGGGTCCATCGGGCGGATGTTTTACGACGCGAAGGTCTATTTCAACACCGTGGACCTGTTCGCCTGGACGGTGATCGTGGTGGTCATCAGCGTCCTGTTTGAAAAAGGCTTCCTGGCGCTGCTCCGGGCCGGGTTTGGAAAGGGGGAGTCCCTGTGAAGGATCTGGTGCTGGAACACGTGGAAAAACGCTATGGGGACAAGGTGGTCCTCCGGGACTTCTCCACCCGGTTCCCCGGGGGAGAATGCACCTGCATCATGGGCCCCTCGGGGTGCGGGAAGACCACCCTGCTGCGGCTGATCCTGGGGCTGGAGACCCCCGACGGGGGGCAGATCCTGGGCCGGAGCTTCCCCATGGCGGCGGTGTTCCAGGAAAACCGCCTGTTTGAGGACTTCTCCGCCCTGTCCAACGTCACTGCCGTGTGCCCCAGGGAACGGCGGCCGGAGGCCGCCCGGCACCTGATGGCCCTGGGTCTTGGGGAGAGCCTCCACGCCCCGGTGCGCACCCTCAGCGGGGGGATGAAGCGCCGGGTGGCGGTGGCCCGGGCGGTGCTGGCCCCGGGGGAGGTCCTGGTGCTGGACGAGCCCTTCACCGGCCTGGACCGGGACACCAAGGCCGCCGTGCTGGCCTACCTCAAAGACCACACCCAGGGGCGCACCCTTCTCCTGGTGACCCACGACCCGGCGGAGCGGGACGCCCTGGCCCAGCACACCCTGGACATGGCCCCGGCGGCGTGGATGGAGTGAATATCCCCTGCATGCCCCGGGAAAAGGATGCAGCGGATATCCCATCCCCTGTATATCCCCCGGATTCGTCCGGACAGGACAAAAAGCACCCGGCAAGGTTCGTCACGAAACCCTGCCGGGTGCTTTTCGTCGGGGGTTCTTTGTCAGGCGGGGCAGCTCATCCGTCCAGGGAGGAAATCTCCCGGGGGAAGGCCCCCTCCGCCAGGAAATAGGTGCGGTGGCCGTCGGTGAGCAGGGGGTACTTCCCCAGCACCCGGACCAGCTTCCCCGCCTCCAGGGCCCGCTCCCGGGCCGCTTCCGGGACGGTCCGGCCGCTGCCGGCCAGGGCGGCGGCCTCCTTGGGGGTCATGCTCTCCTGGGGGCCGGTGAGGGAGAAGTCGGTGTTGGGGAAGACCACCTCCTCCGGGGCGGCCAGGTGATAGTCCTCCCGGATGAGGCGGATGCCGATGTCCGCCACGGCCAGCTGCTTCCACTGCCACACGGCGCTGCCCAGGAGCAGGCCGGCTTTCAGGTAGCCGATGGTCACCGTGAGGTCGGACTGCACCACCAGGTTCCCCCGGCCGGTGTCCCCGTTCATGCCGCTGTTGATGTCCACGCTGACCACGTAGGCCTTGGACTGGTTCATGGCCTGGATGGCCTGGCGGTACAGCCCCCGGACGGACCCGGAAAACCCGGTGCCCAGCAGGCAGTCCACCAGCATCTTGCAGCCGGACAGGTCGGTCTCCGGGGTATAGGGGTGGCTGGGCACCCCCTTCTCCACCGCCTGGTCGTGGTAGAACTGCCCGTCCTGGGAGAAGGTCTCCGACACCCGGTAGATGGCGCAGGGGATGCCGTGGTCGGCCAGGATCCCCGCCAGGGCGTAGCCGTCTCCCCCGTTGTTGCCGCCGCCGGTGAGGATCCCCACCGGCCCTTCCCACCGGGCCGCCTGAAAGACCCCCATGGCCGCCCGGCGCATCAGGGTCCGGCTGGGCACGTATTCCGCGATGGTGTGGGCGTCGCTCTCCCGCATGGTGGCGACGGTGATGACTTCCTGCATGGTATCTCCTCCCTTGCTTGCGGTTGGTGGGCGTGTGGCCTCTGCCCTCAGTATACTCCCCCGGGGCGGCGGGGGCAAGAGGGAGTTGTCCCTCCCCCGGGAAATCGGGATTGTATTGGGGGACAAAATATGGTAAGATGTGAGCCAAAGCAAGGGATTTTTCAAGCCCGCCCCCGGGCAAAGGAGGACGTGCCATGCAGGAGAAGGCCGGTCAGTTTCGCAGCACCCCCTTCGGCGGCTTCCACCGCCAGGATGTGCTGGACTACATCGAACAGCTCACCCAGGAACACCAGGAAACCCGCCAGCGCCTGGAGCGCCAGCGGGACGAGGCCCAGGCCGCCCTGGCCCAGGCGGAGGACGCCTTAGGACAGGCCCAGCGGCAGCAGGCGGCGGAGGCCACCGCCCAGACCACCCTGGAAGAGCGCCTGGCCCAGACCCAGGCCGAGCTGGAGAACACCGCCGCCGCCCTGGCCCAGGTCCGGGAAGAGAAGGCGGCCCTGGAGGAAAAACTCTGCGCCCTGGAGCCGGAGGCCGCCTCCTGGCAGCGCCTGCGGGACACCGCCGGGGACATCGAGGTGGCCGCCCACGAGCGGGCCCAGGTCACCCTCCAGGCCGCAAGGGACCAGGCCGCCGAGATCCGCGCCCAGGGCACCCGGTGGGCCCAGGACCTCCAGGCCCGGTGTCTGGGGCTGCAGGAGGACCTCCACGCCGCCGTCACCAACGCGGAGCGGGAGCTGGACGGCGCCCGGGCCGCCTTTTCCCAGGCGGAGGACCACATGGCCCAGGTGCGGGAGGCCCTGGAGGGGCTCATCGACGAATAAAATTTGGGACCCGCTGCGCTGGGCTCCCAAATTTGGAGGTTGCAGCCGCTGCGCGCGCCCTGGCGGGCACACTGGCGGCTGAGAAGAATAAAACCCCTGGCGGAGCCAGGGGTTTTATTCTTGGACTTTCTTCCGCCGGCTGCGGCCGGCGGAACTCTGCGAGGCGAATCACAAGAAAACCCCTGCGGGAATGCTCCCGCAGGGGTTTTCTGTTGGGGTTATTTTGCTACGGTTTCACAGAAGCGCATGAGAATCGTGGCAATCTGGGCCCGGGTGGCGGTGGACTGGGGCTAGAGGCTGTCGTCCTCGAAGCCCTGGAGGAGGCCCTCCGCCACGGCCCAGGAGAGGGCCTGGGTGGCGTAAGATTGGATGTCTCCGGCGTCGGGGAAGCCAGACAGGTCGGCCTGGGCCGAAACGTCGTACCCCTGATCCTGGGCGTAGCGATAGAGAATGGTCGCCAGCTGTTCCCGGGTGAGGTCGCCGCTGGGGGCAAACTCCGTTTCGCTGATGCCGTTGACGATGCCATTT
>DXDK01000107.1 GCA_019115545.1 Candidatus Evtepia faecavium | reverse complement strand
TAGTCGAAGTTCACGATGGACTGCCCGCCGTGCTGGTCGTTCTGGTTGGACTGGATGGCGATGCAGGCCAGGGCGGTGTAGGAGGCGATGTCGTTGGGCTCCCGCAGGGTGCCGTGGCCGGTGGAAAAGCCCCCGTCAAAGAGCTTGATCAGGTCGATCTGGGTGCAGGTGGTGGTGCCCATGGGGGCGAAGTCCATGTCGTGGATGTGGATATCCCCCCCGGCGTGGGCCCGGGCGTGCTCGGGCTTCATGACGAACATCTGGTAGAACTGCTTGGACCCCTCGCTGCCGTACTTGAGCATGGTGCCCATGGCGGTGTCCCCGTCGATGTTGGCGTTCTCCCGCTTGATGTCGCTGTCCTTGGCGGAGGAGAAGGTGATGTCCTCATAGATCTTCATCAGGCGGGTGTTCATCTCCCGGGCGCGGCTGCGCTCGGAGCGGTAGAGGATGTAGGCCTTGGCCGTCTGGACATAGCCGTTGTCCATGAGCACCCGCTCCACGATGTCCTGGATGTGCTCCACGTCGGGGCAGTCGCCCCCCTCCACCTCCAGCACAGAGGCCACCTCGTGGGCCAGCTTGGCAGCAGTGTCCTCGTACCCGGGCTTATAGGTGGCCTCGAAGGCCTTGTTGATGGCGTCCGCGATCTTATTCTCATGGAAGGGGACCACTCTCCCGTCCCGTTTCCGGATCTGCTGCACGATGGTCATAGGACGTCTCTCCTTTTCAAACACTCTTCTATTATGTCATATCTTGTAGTGGTTACAATTCGGTAACACATTATCTTGTGCCTTCCTTCAGGCAGCACTCACATTATAGTCTCCCGGCCTGCCGCCGTCAAGACTAAGTCAAGTAAATTATTGCACAAAGTTTGGTGCCCGGTCTGTGACTTGAGCACCAGACCTTGTGTTCTGTCCATGGGGAACGCCCCCTCCCCAAAGGGGAGGGGGCGTTCCCCACACCCAGGTTCTCAGGCCTCCTCCCCGAACTGGTACTCCACCTGAAGGTGGCAGGGGAGGATCTCCTCGATCCGGTCCTGGACGGCGGAAAACCCCGCCGGGATCCCCGCGGTCTCCGGAAAGACCACCTTCACCTTCAAGGGGTCCCCCGTCTCCTCCACCCGGGCAGGCAGGCCGCACCCCCGGATGGTGTCGTTTATGGCCGCCAGGGTGAAGCTGTCCCCGCCGATCCGCAGCAGGGCGGCGGCGGTCTGGCGGAGGTCCTCCGCCAGGGCCCCCTCCTCCCGCTCCAGGCCCAGCAGGGCCAGCACCCCGTCCAGGCCCTCGGCCTGGGCGGTGGCCAGGTTCATCTCCCGCTGGATGCTCTCCAGTTCCGCCTCCACCCCGTCCAGGGCCTCCCCCTGGCTCTGGAGCTCTCCCCACTGGAAGGTCCCCTCCCACCGGTAGACCCCCAGAGGCTCCAGCAAGTCCCGCAAGTTCTGTCCATGGCTCATCGCAGTTCCTCCACCGAGAGGGTCCCCAGCACCGGCAGCTCGTCCTCTGCCACCTCCACGTCGCTGGCGGGGCCCTCGATCACGTAGTTTTCCACCCCGTCCACCTGGAAGATCCGCTGGCCGATCTGGGCCAGCAGGACGCTCTTGCCCAGCATGGTCCCGTCAAACCAGGTCTCCATGGCCTCTTCCACCCGGTCCAGCACCGCCCCGGGGAGCAGGCCCTCCTTGGGCTTCACCGACAGCACCAGGTTCACCACCACCTCTTCCGGCTCCAGCACCTGGAGGTCCACGGCGATCTCCCGCTTGTCCTCCAGCACCGCCTGGACCTGTTCCACCAGGTCCGCCCCAGGCATCCCGGCAGGGCCGGTGATCACCACGTCCACCGTTCCCAGCCCCCGGTTCTTGGGCAGGACCTTCACCGCCGTCACCCCCTCCACCGCCAGGGCCTCCTGTTCGTAGTAAGCCCGGTTGGTGCCGTTGGGCAGCCGGCCATAGGTGGCCAGGATCCGGGCCCGCAGGGCCTCGTCCCCCTCCGCCTCCCGGCCTCCGGTGAAGGCGGCCGGATTGGTGCAGGCGGCGATCCCCGTGGGGGCCACCGCCATGGTGCGGATGGTCCCGGCGGGCACGTTGCCCCCGGGCCCGGCCTCCACCGCCTGGGCAGGGACGTCCACCTGGGTCTGCCCGACCTCCAGCACCCCCGCCTGGGTGGTCTCGAAGGCCACCAGCCCCGCCGTCATGCACACCGTCCCCTGGGGGATGGGCAGGTCCTCCGTCCCCGCCGCCTGGATGGAGAAGCGCAGGCTCCCCGCCGCCTTGCTGGCCCCGTTCCGGGTGATCCCCCGGAGGGCCCCGTGCTTGTCCAGCTCCTCCCCTGTGGCCGTCTGGGGGAAGCACTGCCTCCGGGTCCAGGCGCTCTCCTGGTACAACCCATAGACCTGGGCCGCCAGGGCATACAGCCGCACCGCCATCTCCCCGGTGCCCGCCAGTTCCATCCCCGTCTCCTGGGCAAACCGGTCGGCCATCTCCCGATAGATCTCGTCCACTGTCTTCACGATGCTCTCTCCTCCCTTCTCACAGGGGGACCTCCGCCGTAAGGGGCACCCCCTGCCAGTCCAATGTCACGTGGAGGCGGCGTTTCTCCTCGTCCCAGGCCGCCCCCGTCACCGCCAGGGCGGGCTCCCCCGCCAGGGCCTCGGCGGCGTATCCTGCCCCCGCCGCCCCCCGGGCCCCGGGCTTCTCCCGGGCCAGGAGATGGAGCCGGCTGCCCACCTCCGGCAGCAGGGGAAAGCTCCCCCGCCGGGCGGTGAGGAGGAAGAGCACCCGCTCCAGCACTTCCTCCCCGCCGGCGGCCTGGAGGAAGCCCCCCTTCCCGTCGGGGCAATAGTCCCCGTTGCGCAGCTGGGTGGTCATCCCTCCACCTCCTGCCCGTTCACCTTCAGGGTGCCGGTGACCTCCACCGGCCCCTGGAGCTGGATATGCCCGTCCGCCGTCAGGCGGACCCCCACTCCCTGGGCCACGGAGAGCCACACCTCCCCAGGGGCCACCGGGTCAGCCTCCGGCGCCCCCACCACGCAGGGCGCCCCCTCCGGGCCGCTCTTGATCACCAGCACCGCCTCCCCCTGCCGGGGGGCCCAGTGATAGCCCCCCGGCAGGCACAGGGTGACGTTCCGCCGTTCCCCCGCCAGGGCCACCCCCACAGGGGCACCGGCCAGGGTCACCTGGCCCAGCTCCGCCCCGGGCTCCTGGAGCCGCTCCTCCTTTTGGCCTCTCGCCATCCACATAGGCATCCTCCTCTCGCCTGTCAAAACACCGCCTGGGGGTCCGCCAGGACCAGGGTGGTGGCATATCCCGCCTCCCCCAGGGTCACCTTGCTCTCCTTCACCCGCCAGCGGCCGCCGCCCCCCCAGCCGGACCGGTCCAGGTCCACCAGGTCCCCGGGCCAGGCGGCAAAGGGAAGGGCCACCGTCACCTCCACGGTGCGCAGCTCCGCCGCCGACCGGTCCAGCTGGAACTGGGCCTGGTAGCGCCGGGCCTGGTACCCCGTGTTCCGGGGCAGCAGGATCACCCGGCTGCACTGGCCTCCCCGGGCCCGGAACTCCGGGTTCTCCACCGTCTGCCGGGCCCAGCCGGAGACGTCCTTCACTGTCACCTGGGAGAGGACCCCATACCGCTTGTCCCGGCGCACCAGTTTCGTCACCGGCACGCCCTCGTCCAGGGCCACCGGCGTCCCCTCCTCCCAGGGGTGGAGGGCCAGCTTTCCCCCCGGGGTGAACCGGGGGACGGCCCCGCCGTGGTAGCGGGCAAAGTCATACAGCACCTTCCAGCAGCTGCTCCCCGAGGACACGGAGAACCAGGCCACCGCCGGCAGATTCACCGCCCGCTCCAGGGCGATCCCATAGGGGGTCACGTACCGCCGCAGGATCTCCTCCCACGTGGCCAGGCCGAAGTCCACCGCCTCGGCCTGGTTGTCCAACAGCAGGGCCTGCATCCCCCGGCCGGAGATCTCCGCCGTGCACCCCTGGGCGGACCAGGTGGTCTCGCACTCGTCCACCACCCCGGTGAACACCACCTCACCCCCCTCCGTCACCTGGATCCGGGTGGCGTCGGCCAAAATGTCCTCCTGGCCCGCCGTCCACAGGGTCCGCACCCAGAAGCTGTCGCAGGGGTCCCCCACCCCGTACTCCAGCCGCCAGGCCAGAGGGGTCGGGAGGGGAAAGGCCCGCCCGTCATAGCATGTCAGTGTCCATTCCGCCATACCCTCACCTCACTTGGATCACCTGCCCCGGCTGAATCACATTGGGGTTCTTCAGCTGGGGATTCTTGGCCAGCAGCTCTCCCAGGGTGAGCCCCCAGGCCTGGGCAATCCCCCACAGGGTCTCCCCCTGGACCACCGTGTGGGTCTGCCCCGTTCCGGCGGCAGCGCCGCCCCCAGCCGGGGGCGCGCTCTCCCCCGATGGCCCCTCCGCCCCCGCCGGGGCAAGGCTCTCCCGGTACAGGCTGAGGGTCTCCCAGAAGGTAAAGGTATACCGCACATAGTCCTTCCGGGGCTCCTGGGCCAGGGCCAGGTCCACGAAATAGGCCTGGGCGCTCTGCCACACCGGGTGGAGAAGGGTCCCCGGCCCATTTTCATAGAACACCGAGGCCAGGGCCCGGAAGGTGTCATAGGCGTCCTCGCCAAAGAACTCCCCCTCCCCCTGCATCACCCGGTAGCTCATCCCCACATCCTGCATGGCGTACCGGCCAAAGGGCACCTTGTGCACCGCCACTGCCCGGTGGTAGGTGATGCTGTAAGTCCTGGGGTTGTGGGGCCAGACGAAGCCTTTATACTGCATGGGACTCAGTTCCATCCCCGTCCTCCTTTCCCTGTCTGTTCAATAGAGGGGGAACCCCCGGTCATACCGCCGGGCGTCCCGTTCCACCGCCCGGTCCAGGGCGGCCCAGTCCCCCTCCGCCCCGGGGGCGGAGGGGACTTCCGGCAGGGTCACCGTCACTGTCCGGTTCTCCCCGGACATCCCCTGAACCGCCTGGGCCGTCCGGGCCAGGGTCTCCTCCAGGGACCAGCTCCCCTTCCACGGGCTGTCCTCCGGCGGGAGGGCTTCCTCCCTCTCCCGCCCGGCCAGCAGGGCCGCCAGGAAGTCCTCCCCGTCTGCCGGCGCCGTCCCTGCCTGCCAGGGCGCCCCGCCGGGGCGCCCTTCCGGTCTCTCCCTCTCTGCCCCCTTCGGGACAGCCCCGGAGGGGGCTTCCTCCACATCCTCCGCCCCGGCGCCCTCTCCCCTCCGGGGGAGGGTCACCGTCCGGGCCGGAAAAGGGAGCCCCTCCCCGCCGTCCTCTTCCCCCACCAGGGGGGCCAGATAGTCCATCATGTCTCCGCCTCCTTCTTCAGGGCCTGGAACCGGGCCCAGTCAAAAGCGGGGTTCTCCTCCCGGACCGTCCCCGCCTTCTCCCGGCCGCACACCGGGCAGCGGTCCTTCTCCGCCGCCTCCCGGCAGCTGGGGCAGAGGCGGTCCAAAGCCTCCTCCCCGTCCAGGAGGAGGTTGGCCGCGCACCACAGGTAGTCCCCCTCCGTCATGGCCCGGGCCCGCCCCTCCGTGGGCAGGGCCCCGAAGGCCCGGAGCACCCGCCACTGCAGCCGCTGCCGGGGCTGCCGGGCCAGGCGCGCTTTCAGGTCCTGAAAGGCCCCCCGCCCCAGGCCCAGCCCGGGGTTTTCCGCCCGGTTCCAGGCGGCCCACCGCCGGGCCAGGTCCTCGGTCTCCTCCGGGGACAGCCGCTCCAGCACCGCCCGGCCGGAGGGGAAGGCCCGCCGCCCCTTCCGCACCCCCCGGGCCACCAGGCAGGCGTTGGCGCACAGGGCCAGCTCTTCCGAATCCCCCGCCAGGGCCAGGGCCTCCCGCCGGGCCTCCAGGGCCTGCTGGGCGGTGAGGGGATAGAACACCTCCCCCGTCTCCTGCCGCTCCCCCGCGGGGGCGGTGCGGAGCTTCAGCCAGTCCGGTTTTCTCACAGGCGGGTCTCCACCCTTCTGCTGGCCACCACGGTGACCTTCTCCACTACCGCGGCCCCCAGGGTTCCGCTCTCGCCGATCTTGCTCCACTGGCACCCGCTGTAGATCACCCGCCGGTCCGGCTTGCAGATCACCAGGCTGAAGTCCTCCAGCCCGTAAAAATCAATGCCGTCGGCCAGGGCCTCGTCGGTGGCATAGATCCGGGTGAGCTCCAGCACGTGCTTGTTCTGCCCCGGCAGGGTGGCCACGGGCTCGGCCTCGCCAAAGGCCTCCACCGTGGTGCTGCTCTTGGTGGTCTGAGCGGTGTAGCTCTGGACCACCGCCACCTTCCTTCCGTCCACCTCCAGGTAGATGTCCCGGCTGGTGGGAATCACATTTGCCGTCATACGCTCGCCTCCTTACACCGTGATCTGGGCGCTGAGCCAGATCTGATTGAGCCCCTGGGCCACCGTAAAGGAAAAGGTCACCAGGCACACCGTGGGGTCCTCCGCCAGGGCCTGGGCCGTCACCTCGCCATAGCCGGCGATGACCTCTGCGGCCACCTTCCCCTCCAGCTCCAGAATCACCTGGGAGCGCACCGCCTCCCGGGTCTGGGCGGTGTTTTTGGCCCGGGCAAATTTGGCCCGCAGGGCCTCCCGCACCCCGGGGACCACGTCATCCACCACCAGGATGGTGGTGAGCTCCCGCCAGGTGGGGTCCGTCGCCCCGCCGGTCTTGGTGCGGGTGGTCACCCCTCGGATCACCGAGCACACGCCTCCCACCAGTTCCACCGGGGTCACGCCCCCCTGGAGGAGGGCGTCCACGTCGCTCTCCCCGTACCGGGCCGCCAGGGCGGGGATCCCCCGGAGCACCGCGCCCCCCAGGGGGCGGGCGGGGTCGGCCTCCCCGCAGATGGCCCCGGCCACCGCCGCAGCCACCAGGGCGCCTCCGTCCTCCTGGCTCACTCCGGGGGCCGTCACCACCACCCGCTCGCTGTTGAGGCTGGCCGCCCGGCTGGTGAGCTGGCTCACCGTCTCCCCGGCCCCGCCGGGCACCACGGCGATGCGCTCCTTCCGATCCTGGGCGGCGGCAATGGCGTGGTCCCGCAGGGCCTGCTGCACCGTCAGGGTCTCGCTGTCGCACACCACCACCTTCAAGTTCTCCTCCTGGGCCAGCTTGGCAAAGGCAGCGGCGTAGCCGTTGCTGTCGGCCACCGGCACCGCCAGCACCCGGGCCGCCCCGTTGGCCATGCACACCTGCACCAGCCGGGTGAGATTGTCCTCCCGGCCAAAGGTCTCGGCCGCCTCCGCCCCGGTGCCCAGGTCATAGAGGGTTCCCGGGGTGCCCCCTTCGCTCAGGGCCACCACGCCGGCCCAGCCCCGCCGGGGCCCGCCTCCCACCACAGAGGAGGCCTCGTACACCGAGTACACCCCCGGGCGCATGTGGCTTGTCACTGTTGTGCTCATAGCACCACCTCTCCTTTCACGGTAAATCCCACGATCTCTCCGCTCTCCTGGGTGGCGGCCACCAGCCACCCCCGGCACACCGCCTGGAGCTGCCCCCGGAACATCCCCCGCTCCGGGTCAAAGGCCGTCTCCCCCATGGTCCACTTCTCCAGGGCAAAGCCCCCCGGTCCCCCGGTGAGGAAGGCCGCTGCCACCTGGTCCACCAGGGCCCGGCAGCCGGCCTCTCCTTCCCGCTGGGGGCTGTAGAGGGCCAGGCCGAACTTCACCGTCACCTGCTGGCCATAGGCCTCCGTCCAGGTCTTTCCCGCCGGGTCATAGGTCTGGCCCAGGTAGTTCTGGAACCCCGCCGACCCGGCGCTCACCTCCTGGATCTGCACCACCGCCACCGGTTCCGTCCAGGTCCCCCGGCTCCCCTTGGGCCAGGCGGTGAGGGCCTGGATGCCCTCCCCCGCCAGAAACTCCGTCATGGCCTGCCGCAGGGCGGTCAATGTCGTCGCGCCGCTCATGGCATCTCCTCCTCCCGCCGGCGGAGCACCGCCCGCCAATAGATGGTCTCCTCCCCCGCCGTCACCGGCCGGAGGTTCACCACGTCATAGGCCGTCTCCCCCTGGCGCACCACCCAGGCCCCGGCCTGGTCGGCGAAGGGCAGCCCGGCCTCGCCCAGGCACAGGGTCTCCTCCTGCCGGGCCAGGCCCAGGTCGGTGGGGAGGAACTGCCGCTGCCGGTCCAGCACCGGCCGGAGCACCGCCCGCCCGGACCCCAGCAGGGTCCCGTCCTTCTCCACTTCCACCACCTGGCCATACCGGGCCGCGATGGCGGAAAAGGCGCCTGCCAGCCTCATCCCTCCACCTCCCAAAAGGCGAAGGCCTCATCCCGGACGAAGGGGGCCATCAGGGCGGCCGCCTGCCGTCCCAGGCTCTGGGTGCAGGCGTCGCCGCCCCCGCCGCTCCCCCAGTCCACCCGCAGGTCCCCCGCGGTGAAGGAGAGGGGCAGGGGCTGGCTCTGGGCCAAGGCGCCCCCCACCGCCGACAGGGCCGTCCAGGCGGCAGCCACCGTCAGCAGCTCTCCGCAGTCCGCCTCAGTGACCTCCTCCCGCAGCAGCCCCTTCCACCGGTCCCAGGCCGCCCCGCACAGGAGGGAGAGGACCTCCTCCTCTCCCTCCGTGAGGCTCCGCCCGGCAAAGGTCTTGGCCACCGCCAGCACGTCCTCCCGGCCGGCCATCAGGAATCCCCCTGGGCCGGGGCGGTGCCGATCTTCAGCACCTTGGAGGCCTCGGTAAAGATTTTGGCGAACCCGGCGATGGAGGTGATGGCCGCCCGCTCCAGCTGCCGGTCGATGAGCTTGTCATACTCCACCAGCACGTCGCTGGCCCGCACCATCTCCAGAGCATAGTTCCGGTCCAGCCCCAGAATGGTCCCGGAGGGCACGGCGCTGCTCCGCAGCACCTCCGCCCCCATGGGGGTCACCAGGCTGCCGGTGCCGTGGAAGGTGAGCCCCGCGGTGCCGTCCTGCATCTGCTGGAGCTGGAGCAGGTCGGCCACCGCGTCCCCCACCACCAGGGTGTTCATGGTGTAGGGGTCAAACTGGCTCCAGAAATCCACCAGGGCGTCATAGCTCAGGCTCCCCGCCGTGCCGCCGATGGGGGCTGTGCCCACGGTGTAGACCGGGGCGGCGTTTTGGTTGCCGTCCCCGTTCTGGAGCACGCCGATGGCGTCGGCCACGTGCATCCGGCTGATGTAGGCCCCGATCTGCCGCAGGGTCACGGAGAACAGATCCAGCCGCTGGAACTGGATGGCCTCGTAGGAGGCCACCAGCATCCGCCCCCGCTTGTGGAGGGTCACCAGGTTCTCCTGGGTGTGCACCCGGGTCTCGGGGATGGCCGTCCCCTCGGCCACGGTCATCAGGCTCTTCTCCTCCTCGGTGGGAGTGGAGGCGATGGACCGGTAGTCCATCCCCTGGATCTGGGTCTCCGTGGCCACCATCCGGGGCAGGATGTCGCTCTCCTCCATCCCCTGGTGGACCGCCCGGGCCACGTACTCGGGGAAGAGCACCGCCGACTCCCAGGTGGCGAAGAACTTGGCCACCACGTCGGAGTCCGTCCCCTTCACTTTAATGCCGAACCGCTTCAGCTGCCGCTGAAAGGCGTCCAGATGCTCCAGGGCCGTCCCCCGGTACTGCTCCGAGGGGTCGCACTTCTCCAGCACCTGGGTAAAGGACCGCCCGGCCTCGCTGTACATCCCCTTGTCCAGTTTCACCGTCTCGTATTGATATGCCATAGTACCCTCTCCTTTCTCACAGGAACAGGCCCACGGTGCCTGCCTCCGTGTCCACCCGGACCACCAGGCAGGTCCGCCCGGTCTCGCCGCTGCCCGCTGTCTTGACCCCCTTGCTCCCGTCGGCCACCAGGACCTGCTGCCCCAGAGCGGGGGCGGTGCCGGTGTAGGGCAGCTTCACGTACCCCTGGATCTGCACCGCCGCGTAGTCCCCCCGCTGGTGGAGGGCCACCCCCGCAGGGGCCTTGCCGGCGGTGGCCGCCGCCACCGTCTCGTTGTCGCTGAGGACCACCGGGGTCCCGGCCTCCACCTGGCCGCTGCAGCGGAAGGTCACCGCCAGGCTGCCGATGCCGTCAAATGCCACGCTCATACGTCTCCTCCTTTTCAGATCACGAAGGAGCGGTCATCCTCCGCTCCCTCTCCGTTGTCCCCGCCGTAGTGCAGCTGCACCGGCAGGGGGAGCTTCCCCTCCAGCCGCCGGGCATAGCAGCCTTTCAGGGCCTCCAGTTCCTCCTCGTCCAGTTTCTCGGCGATGCCGGTGAGGGTCTCCCCCCGCAACTCCGGCTCCGCCAGCAGGCCTAAGCGCACCGTCTCCCGGCGCAGGGAGGCCAGGTGCCGCCGCCCCGCGGCGGCCTCCCGCTCCAGCCGGTCCAGCTCCTTCTGCCAGGGGCCCTCCCGGCCCAGCGCCTCCAGGGCCTGCCGCAGGGTGGCCTCCGGGCGGAGGCCCTTCACCACCCCCGCCTTGGGCTGGGCAGGCACCGCCACGAAGGACCACTCAAAGGCGTCCGTGGGCTCGGCCAGGCGCACGATGCACCGCCTCTCCCCATAGACCTGCCCTTTTCCGTGGCTGCACAACCCCCGGTCGTGGATGTCGTTGCCGCAGATGGAGCACACCTGCCGGCGCACCGCGCAGCTCACGCTCACCTCCTTTTTGATGCCGCCCTCGATCTCGGCGATGAGGCCCTCGTTCTCCTCCGTGCGGAGCATGTAGGCATAGCCCTTCAGGTAGCACCCCGGCTCTCCGGCCTCGGTGACCACCCCGGGCTCCTCCACGATCTCCGTGCGGTAGATCCGGGCCCGCTGGTCCTTGGCGCTCCAGCTGTGGTCAAAGATCCCCGTCTTGCCCACAAAGAGCTCCCCCAGAACCTCCAGATCCTTCCGGGTGAAATACTCCAGGTCCCGGTCGGTCTGGTTGTCGCACAGCCGCACGGCAAAGGGATAGATCTCCTCCGCCGTAAGGCTGGTGCCCCCCAGGGCGTTGATGGCCGCCAGCTCCCCTTGGGCCGGGTCAGCCTGGGCCTGGGCCTGCTTGCGTACTGTCTCCATGGTCTTCCTCCTTTTCCGGTTGTTTCTGTCCTTGGGCTGGCTGCCGCTCCAGCTGCTGGGCTTGCTGGTGATAGAGGGCCGCCCGGGCCTCCTCCACCTGGTCCTGGAGGTTGATCTCCTCCCACACCACCTGGAAGGGGCAGTCCCGCCCGTGGAGGTGCAGCCACAGGCTGCACACCCGCTCCACCACCGGGGTGAGGGTCCGCCGCAGGGCGGTGAGCTCACTGGTCATGATGTCCGCCTGCTGGCTGCTCATCCGCTCGGTGGTGGACCAGCTCAGCCCCAGCAGGAAGGGGGGGATCCCCGTCTGGGCGATGAGCTGCTCCAGGATCAGCCGCACCGGGGCCTGGCAGTCGGGGATGTCGCACTCAGCCCCGATGACCTTGATCTCCACATCCCCCACCGACACGAAGTCCCGCACCGACCCGCTCCGGGTGCTCCCCATGGCCTCGGACCACCGCCGGGCCAGCAGCTCCCCTCGCTCCCGCACCTGGCGGGCGTCGGCCTCCGCCTCAGGCTTGTACACCACGGCGAACCGGACGTTCCCCGCCCGCTCCCAGTTGGCCCCCAGGGTCTGGTAGATTTTCATCAGGATCCCCGACAGGAAGGGCATGCTGTGGAGCAGGGACACCCCATAGGGGTGCTCCGGGCTGGGGTGATAGGGGGTGAAGAGGAGCAGCTCCTGCCGGGGCAGGTCCTTCACCGACCCGTCAGGCTGCTGCAGGGCCAGCACCACGTCCAGGGGGGAGTCCCCCTCCCGCACCTGAATGTCCGACACCTTCCCGCACAGCACCGCCGCGATCTCCCGCCCGTCCCGGCTGGGGACGATCTCCCCCACCGCCCGGCCGCAGGTGAGCAGGCAGTCCAGATAGCTGTCCAGGAAGGCCTGGATCCCCCGCTGGTTCCACCCCGCCGGCACCGTGCGGAGAAAGTCGTTCAGGGCCTGCTCTACCCCCTTGTCCGGGCAGGTTACCTCCACCCCGCCGGCCAGGCGCACCAGCTTCAGGATGGCCGCGTCCACCACCGGGATCCCCTCCCGGATGGCCCGGTAGAGGTCGAAGGCCGGCTCGTGAAGGGGCACATACCCGTCCATCAGGGCGAAGGGGTGCCGCTCTGCCGGCCGCAGCTGCACCGGCGCCGGCGGGGGACTCTCCTCCTTTCTCCGCCTGTTCCAAAGTTTCATGGTTCTCCTCCTTTCCTTGCTCAGCCCGGCCGCTCCACGACCCCCGCGTAGAAGGCCGCCTCCCGGGCCTCCGGGGCCACCACCGTGGCCACGAAGTAGCGGATCTCGTCCATGGCGTGGTCGTGCTCCTTCCGCACCCGGTCCCGGTCCCCGGCGGCCAGGTCCCAGCAGTAGGACCCGAACTCCCGGATGGCGTCCTCGCAGACCTCGCAGATGACGATCTCCCCCCTCTTCAGGGCGTCCGCCGTCCGCCGGATCCCCGAGAGCACCTCGTTGTCCGCCTTGCGCACGTTCCACCCCTCCCGGCGCAGGGCCTCCAGGAAGGAGGCCGCCGAGGGGTCCACGATCACCGCCTCGATCTCCCGCCCCCCGGCCAGCTCCGCCAGCCGCCGGGCATACTCCTGGTCGGTCTGCTGCCGCCGGGCCAGCCGGGCGTCGTAGTAATACTCCTTCACCCGGTACCAGGCCGATCCGAACTTTCCCCACAGCCCCATGGAGGTGGGGTTCACCGTCCCGTAGTCGCAGGAGATGATCCACCGCTCCGCCTCCCCCTGGGGCGCCGGGCGCACGAAGGAGGCGTCAAAGAAGTCGTACACCACCCCGTCCGCCGCCGTCCACTCCCCCAGGACAAACCGCCGGTAGAAGGCCCCCTGAAAGGTCCGGGCATACCGCTGCCGGGTCTCCTGGGAGAGGGTGGGGTTGTCCTCCATGCGAAAGCGCAGGTGGAGCATCTGCCGCTCCTCCGCCTTGCAGATCCACTCCCGGTAAAACCAGTGCCCCGGCCCCTCCGGGTTGCAGGAGAACCAGAACTTGGCCCCCGTCACCGAGCACCGGGCGCAGGCCTGCTCCACGAAGGACCGGGGCATCAGGGCCACCTCGTCCAGCAGCACCCCTGCCAGGGTGATTCCCTGGATCAGGGCGGCGCTGCCCTCGTCCATTCCCCCGAAGAGGAAATAGGTGTTCTCCACCCCGCCATGGCGCACCACCATCCGATTCCGGGAGCGCTGCTCCTCACACTGAAACCCCAGCGCCCCCAGCACCGGCAGCACCGAAGGCAGCAGGTTCCGCCGCACCGACTCCGTGGTCTTGCCGCACAGGGCGAACTGCTGGCCCCGGAACCGGCTCATGCTCCACAGGAAGAAGGACAGCCCCAGGCACAGGGTCTTCCCGCTGCGCACCGCCCCGTCGCACACGATGGCGTCCTTGTCCCGGTGGGGAGAGGCCCGGCTCCACCACCCCAGCACCTGCTTCTGCTTGTCCGAAAACCGCAGCTTCATCGCCGGGAGCACATCCCTTCCGGCGGGGCCGGCCGGTCCATGGCCTCCAAAAAGGCCCCCAGGCCGTTCTCCTCCTCCTTCATCTGCTCCAGCAGTTTTCCCAGCACCGCCGCCCGGTCGGCCAGTTTCACCTCCACCGCCCCGTTGCCGCTGCGCTTGAACTCCGCCAGGCAGGTCAGGTCCAGCCCGTCGATCTCCTCCACCCGCTCCTGGGAGAGGTAGGCCAGCTTCACCGCGTCGTTGGCCCGGCCGGCGGCCAGGGCCATCATCTCCGCCAGCACCCGCTGGCGGTCCAATGCCGTTTCTTTCATGGTATCCCTCCTCAACCTACCCCGATACACCCCGCCTACGGGGACGTTTTCGTACACCTTTTTGAAAATTTTCAAGAAATTTTGAAAAATTTCCGCCTTCTCCCCTTCCGGGCACAAAAAAACACCCCCGGCTGTGGAAGAAACAGCCGGGGGCGTTTTGGGGGAGAGAGGGCTCCCCCAGACATTGTATGGAGTTCAACAGAAACGAAAGGGGAAACCCGAGGAGGCGGGAATGGGAGGACCCGCCCCCCGGGGGATTCCTAACGGGAAGGGAATGCCAAGGCGCAGCGCTGGGCAAGCCTCAGTTGTCGCCCATGGTGGCGAACATGGCAGCGGCCCGCTCCTCCTTGGGCACCTTGCGGCGCTGGCCGCTGTTGCCCACATAGAGGATGATGCCGATAGCCATCCAGACCAGGAAGATAACCATGGCCATGGTCCCCATGTAGCAGGGGGAGGTGGGGATGAAGAACATCACCCAGATGATGGTCATCACGATGCCGCCGAACCAGGCAGTGGGGGTACCGCCGACGATCTTGTAAGGACGCTCCAGGTCGGGCTCGGTCTTCCGCAGACGGATCA
>DXDK01000106.1 GCA_019115545.1 Candidatus Evtepia faecavium | reverse complement strand
ACGAAGGAGCGTGAACCCCATGACCTTTGAGGAACTCAAGGCGCTGGACGACGCCTACATCATGCACACCTATGCCCGTTTCCCGGTGGACATCGACCACGGGGAGGGGGCCACCCTGTACAGCCTGTCTGGGCGGAAGTACATCGACTTCACCAGCGGCATCGGGGTCAACTCCCTGGGGTACGGCAACGAGAAGTGGATGGCCGCCATCACAGCCCAGATCGGCAAGCTGGGGCACATCTCCAACCTCTTCTACACCCAGCCGGGGCCCCTGCTGGCCAAGGAACTGTGCACCCGCAGCGGGATGGACAAGGTCTTCTTTGGCAACTCCGGGGCCGAGGCCAACGAGGCTATGATCAAGGTGGCCCGGAAGTACAGCTTTGACAAGTACGGCAAAGGCCGCAGCACCGTCATTACCCTGCACCACTCCTTCCACGGGCGGACCATCACCACCCTCACCGCCACGGGGCAGGACAGTTACCACAACTACTTCTTCCCCTTCAACGAGGCCTTCCGGTACGCCGAGCCCACCCTGGAGAGCGTCCTGGAGCAGGCGGGGGAGGACGTGTGCGGCGTCATGGTGGAGCTCATCCAGGGGGAGGGGGGCGTGCGGCCCCTGGACCCCAAGCAGGTCCAGGCCATCGCCGAGCTGTGCCGGGAGCGGGACTGGCTGCTGCTGGTGGACGAGGTCCAGACCGGCATCGGCCGCACCGGCAGCCTCTTCGCCTTCCAGCAGTTCGGCATCCAGCCCGACGTGGTCTCCTTCGCCAAGGGGATCGCCGGGGGCCTGCCCCTGGGGGGCATCCTCACCGACGAGAAGTGCTCTGCCGTCCTCACCCCGGGCACCCACGGCTCCACCTTCGGGGCAAACCCCGTCTCCACCGCCGCGGGGCTGGCGGTGCTGGAGACCCTCGACCAGGCCTTCCTGGACGGGGTAAAGGAGAAAGGCGCCTACCTCCGGGCGGGGATCGAGGCCATCGCCTCCCCCTACCTGGGCCAGGTGGTGGGCATGGGCCTAATGCTGGGCATCGACGTCCAGGGGGGCCGCACCAACAAGGAGCTGGCCGCTCTGCTGATGGACCACGGCCTGCTGTGCCTCACCGCCGGGGACCGGCTGCGGCTGCTGCCCCCTCTGGTGATCACCAAGGACGAGCTGGACCAGGGCCTGGCCATTCTGAAACAGACCCTGGCGGGCTAAGCGAGAACAAGGAGAGACAAAACCCATGAAAAAAGACTTACTCAAACTGCTGGACCTCACCAGCGAAGAGATCCTGGAGATCCTGGACACCGCCGACCAGCTGAAGGCCATGCGCAAGGCGGGCATCCCCCACCCCTTCCTCACAGGGAAGACCCTGGCCATGATCTTTGAAAAGAGCTCCACCCGGACCCGGGTGTCCTTCGAGGCGGGCATCTACCAGCTGGGGGGCAACGCCATCTACCTCTCCGACAAGGACAGCCAGATCGGCCGCAACGAGCCGGTGCAGGACACCGCCCGGGTCCTCTCCCGGTTCTGCGACGGCATCATGATCCGCACCTTCGCCCAGGAGGAGGTGGAGACCCTGGCCAAGTATGCCTCCATCCCCGTGATCAACGGTCTCACCGATTTCTGCCACCCCTGCCAGGTGCTGGCCGACCTGATGACCATCCGGGAGCACAAGGGCAAGCTGGAAGGGCTGAAGCTGTGCTACATCGGCGACGGGAACAACATGGCCAACTCCCTCATCGTCGGGGGCCTGAAGTGCGGGATGAAGGTGTCCATCGCCTGCCCGGCGGACTACCAGCCCGACCCGGAGGTGCTGGCCTTTGCCCAGGACTACCCCGGCCTGTTCCAGTGCACCCCGGACATCCTGGCCGCGGCGAAGGACGCCGACGTGCTCTACACCGACGTGTGGGCCTCCATGGGCCAGGAGGGGGAGTCCGACCAGCGTAAGCTGGTGTTCGAGGGGTACCAGATCAACGACGCCGTCATGGCCGCCGCCCATCCCGGGGCCATGGTGCAGCACTGCCTCCCCGCCCACCGGGGGGAGGAGATCACCGGCGAGGTCTTTGAGGCCCACGCCGACGAGATCTTCGACGAGGCGGAGAACCGCCTCCACGCCCAGAAGGCGGTGCTGTACCTGCTGATGAAGTGAGGCGGGCCTGGAAGCCGATATGCGAAACGCGAAAAGGACATCCCGGGAGGGATGTCCTTTTTTGTAGGAAGAAAACGCGGCCCCCTGCGTAATCGCAGGGGGCCGCGTTTGTGCCTTTTAGAGGGCCCTCACCTCTCCCGCAAAATCTCCCACAGCTTTTGGAACAGGTCGTCCCGCCGCTGGCGGGCGGCCTCCCCCTGGCCGGGGGCGTAGGAGTAGAACCCGTCCCCCGCCTTCACCCCCAGGCGGCCCTGGTCCACCAGGGCGTGGAGGGCCGGGCTGCGCTGGTCCCGGTTGAGGTCGGGGAAGAGATAGTCGCTCACCGCCTGGAAGATGTCCACGCCCCCCAGGTCGGCGGTCTCAAAGGGGCCCAGGACGGCGTAGCGGAACCCGGGGCCGTACTTCATGGCCGCGTCGATCTCCTCCGGACCGGCGGCGCCGGTGGCCAGGATGTGGAGGGCCTCCCGCATCACGGCATACTGCAGGCGGTTGCCGAGGATGCCCAGGATGTCCTTCTGGACGATGACAGGCTTCTTCCCCAGGGCCAGGGCCAGGGCGTGGACCGCCTGGGCGGCGGCTTGGCTGGTCTGGTCCCCCCGGGTGATCTCCACCAGGGGCAT
>DXDK01000105.1 GCA_019115545.1 Candidatus Evtepia faecavium | reverse complement strand
GGCTGGATTTTTTGCAGAGCAATATCCAGCAAAAAATATTTTCACCGAATATGCGTTTCCAAATCTGGTCTGGTGAACATAGGCCAGAAAGAGACCGTGGCGTTTTCCACTGACGCAAAAGATGGAGCGAGCCCCAGCGAGCGGTTTGATTCCAGGGGGTGCAGGGGGGAACCCCCTGCGACTCTTTGCGTCCGGGCTTTCTCTAGAGAAAGCCTGGATCCCCGCCCCGGATAGGGGCGGGAAACCACGCCGCAGGGTTTAACCTGCGACGGACCAAACGGTACGGCGTCCCGATGCCGATCCCCCGGGCCCCCGGCCCCGCCTGGCAGGATTCCAGTTCTTACCAGTATATATAATATAAGGTATCCCCCTCACGCCCCGCCGGGGACGGCGGGTTCCTGGCCCGCCTCGTCTTTCAGGCGGCGGGTGAGGTCTTTCACCGCGGCCTCGTAGAAGGCCTTGTAGTCCTCCCCCCGGGGGTCCTGGAAGCCCAGGGAGATGCAGTGGGTCTGGTAGGCCTCCAGCAGGGCCTGCTTGGTCTCGGCAGAGCGCCGGGCGGGCTCATAGAGCCACAGCCCCCCGTGGGGGGCCCGCTCCCGCTTCTTCCGGCAGAGGAGCCACCAGAGGTCCATCTCCGAAGTGTCAAACCCAAACCCCAGGGAGTACACGTCCCCCAGGATGAAGTAGTCCAGCCAGCTGAGGGCCTCCAGCCCATCGCTGCCGGGCCAGAGGGGGTAGCGCAGTTCCGGGGCCCGGTGGGTGAGGTACTCGTCGCAGCAGAAGAGGAGGTTGCCGTAGTAGTAGTGCCCCAAAATCACCGTGTCCGGGCAGCGGGCCTCTCCGTGGACGTGGAAGAGGGGGACCTCCCCCCGCTCCAGGGGCAGGGCGTAGTAGGTGTGGAGCATGAAGTGCTGCTCCGCCCGGGGCACCGCCGGGGTGTGGCGGAGGAAGCGCTGGGGGTGGTCCAGAAAGTCCGGGAAGAGGGCGCACTGGATCTCGTAGGTGAAGTTGGGGGTGAGGATGCAGTCAAAGGGCAGGGCCAGCAGCCGGTGGAGCTGCTCGGCCAACCAGGGGTGGACCTGGCACTGGGTGAGCTCCTGCTGCAGGTCCTGGAGGGACACGTCCACATGGTCCCGGCTCAGCAGCACCGCCTGGAGGGGAAAGGGCAGGGCCTTCACCTGCTCGGTGGTGTAGGGGGTGCGGTTGATCTTTTCCAGCAGCCCCGCCCAGGAGGCCCCGCCGTAGACCCGGTTCATGCCGTTGCCCAGGAGCAGGACCCTGGGCCGGCGGTGGGCGGGGATGGTCAGCCCCCGGGAATGTACAGTGGGTTCGGTCATGGCGGCCTCCTTAATGGGGTAAGATACCATTATGATACCCCTCCCCCGGGGGGCTGTCAAGGCGCGTTGCCCCCGGGGGAAAAACGTGGTACAATGGAGCGTACTATGCACGGAAAGGAGGGCGCGCCATGGGCAAGCAGAGCAAGCTCTGGTCCCCCGGGGTGTTGAAGGGCCGGGGGTGGACCAAGGGGCTGATGGACCAGCTCCTCCCCAAGCCTCGGTGGCGGCGGTGGGACGGGCGGTCCGTCCCCTGCTGGCGGCAGGAGGATGTCCTGGCTGCCGAGGCCACGGCGGCCTTCCAGGCCGGGGCCCAGAAAAAGGAACCCAAGGCCCCCGCCCGGGGGGCGGACCGAGGTGCCGCTTTGGCTGCCCAGGCCCTGCTGGACGGGGCCTGGCAGTCGGCTTGCCCTGGGGAGGGGGAAGTCTGGCGGCTGGCGGAGCTGTTCCACAGGGCCGTCCTCCACGGCCTGGCCTCGGCCTCCGGGGGGCTGCGGAGGAGCCAGGTGACGGGGTACCTCCGCCAGTTCCTGGCCCTGGGGGAGAAGGGCTGCCAGAGCAGCCAGCTCCCCGGCCTGCTCACCCACTTCGCCCGGGGGGCGGTGTGGATGGGGGCCAACCCCACGGCCCCCCTCACCGCCCAGGGGACGGCGGGGTACGTCCCCGCCCTGGTGGCCGGGGCGGAGGCGGCGGTGGAGGACTTCCGCCAGGCCCAGCCCCAGGCGGACCTGGCCGCCTTTCTGGGCCGGGAGGATTTCCCGGTGCAGCAGCTGCTCTCCCGGGGGGTGGGGACGGTGTACTCGGTGTGGTACGTCCCCCAGGCCATCCGGAAGAGCCTGTCCGCCCTGCTGGCCCTGCACCCCAAGGACGAGTACCCCCGGGCCCGGGAGATGCGCCGCCACTTCGTCCTCCATCTGGGGGGGACCAACACCGGCAAGACCTATGCCGGCTTCCAGCGGCTCATCGCCGCCCCCACGGGGGTGTACCTGGCACCCCTGCGGCTGCTGGCCCTGGAGGCCCAGGAGACCCTGCTGGACGCCGGGGTGGACTGCGCCCTCACCACCGGGGAGGAGGAGGACTGCCGGGAGGGGGACACCCACGTGGCCGCCACGGCGGAGAAGCTGGACCTGGGCCAGCCCTATGACGTGGCGGTGATCGACGAGTGCCAGATGATCGCCGACCGGCAGCGGGGGTATGCCTGGACCCGGGCCATTCTGGGGGTCCAGGCCCCGGAGGTCCACCTGTGCGCCGCCCCGGAGGCCGGGGACCTGTTGGTCCGCCTGGTCCAGAGCTGCGGGGACAGCTACGAGATCGTCCACCACCACCGCAAGACCCCCCTTGTCTGCATGAACCGCACAGTAGACTATACCCGGGCCCAGCCGGGGGACGCCCTGATCACCTTCTCCAAGGTGGGGGTGCTCAGCGTGGCCGAGGAGCTCCGCCAGGCGGGGAAACAGGCGGCCATCCTCTACGGGGCCCTGCCCTATGCCACCCGGCGGCGGCAGATGGAGGGCTTCCTGGCCGGGGAGATGCAATACGTGGTGGCCACCGACGCCATCGGCATGGGGCTGAACCTGCCCATCCGGCGGGTGATCTTCCTGGACACGGAGAAGTTCGACGGGGTGGAGCGCCGGGAGCTGAAACCCCAGGAGATCCAGCAGATCGCCGGCCGGGCTGGGCGGTACGGGATGTACGACAAGGGCTATGCCGGGGCCAGCCAGAACCTGGCCCTCATCCGGGCGGGGCTGGAGACGGTGGTGCCGCCCCTCCAGGAGGCGGTGCTGGGCTTCTCCGAGCTGGTGCTCCAGGTGGACTTTGACCTGCTGGAGGTCCTCACCCAGTGGAGCCAGATGCCCACCGTGGACCCCTATGTGAAGCTGGACATCAGCCGCTACCTCACCCTCATCGCCAAGATCCGGGAGAAGGGCTTCCACCTGTCCAAGGAGGAAGAGCTCCGGGCGGCCAACATCCCCTTTGACGAGACCGAGGAGCCCCTGGCCGACCTCTTCTTCCGCTTTCTCCGGCTCCGTCTGGCGGGGGAGGAGATCCCCCGGCCGGAGCTGCCCGAGGGGGAGGGACGGACCCTGCCGGAGCTGGAGCTGTACTGCCGGAAGCTGGACCTCTACTTCTCCTTTGCCAAGGCCTTTGGCTGCCCGGTGGACCAGCAGGCCCTCTACGACCGCCGGGAAGAGGTGGCGGAGGAGATCAACGAGATCCTGCTCCACCGGCTGAAGAACAACATCCGCTTCTGTCCGGTGTGCGGGAAGGCCCTGCCCCTGAAGCAGAGAGGACGCCTTTGCGAGGCGTGCTACCGGCGGCAGCACCGGGGGAGGAATCGGTAGGTGGGGCCGGGGGGGCCGCCTACCCGGCGGGGGCCCTGCTTTCTTTATAAGAAAGCAGGGGGAAAGAATCGCAGGGCTCCGCCCTGCACCCGGGAATGAAAGCCGCTCGCTGCTCGCTCGCTCCATCTTTTGGGATAGAGGCGCAGCGGAACGGTCGTGGGTTTTGATGCTACCCATGTACGTGCCCTGATTTGGAAAATTTCTTTCGGAGAATATTTGATGGCTGGATCTTGCTCTGTGCAAAATCCAGCCATCATGATTTTTTCGAAAAATGCGTTTCCAAATCTGGTCTGGTGCACATGAGCCAGAAAGAGACCGTTCCAGAGGCCACCAACCCAAAAGAGGGAGCGAGCCCCAGCGAGCGGTTTTATACTATCCGGGTCCAGGGCGAAGCCCTGGGACTCTTTGCGTCCGGGCTTCTCTTAGAGAAAGCCTGGATCCCCGCCCCGGAGAGGGGCGGGAAACCACGTTGCAGGGTATACCCTGCGCTGGATATACTGGTACGGCGTACCGACAACGCCCCCCCACTTAGGGGGCCGGCCCTTCCTCCTCCTGGGCCCCGGCCAGGAGCCCCTCCAGCAGGGCTACGTACTGGGCAAACTGCTCCCGCCCCTGGGGGAGCAGACGGTAGGTGGTGTTGGGCCGCCGGCCCACGAAGGCCTTCTGGCTGGCCAGGAAGCCGGCGGCCTCCAGGACCTCCAGCTGCTTGCCCAGGTTGCCGGGGGTGGCCCCGGTGAGGTCCTGGAGGGCGCGGAAATTCTTCGGCCCGGCGAGCAGGGCGGCCACCACCGCCAGGCGGAGCTTGGACTGAAAGGCGGCGGGGATTTGGGACAGTTCCATGCCTCAGACCCCCTCTGGCCGCTTTTTCAGCCGCCAGGCCAGCACCAGCAGGGCCACGGGGGGATAGAGCCCCTGGAGCAGCGAGGCGGGGATGCTCAGCCCCGGCAGGGGGAACAGGGCCGCCCCGAAGGTCACATACACCGCCAGGGCAAAGACCACCGCCCCCAGCACCAGCAGCCCCCGCTCCCGGAGGAGGATCCCCGTGACCACCAGGGGAATCCCCGGGAAGAGGGCGGGGAGGAACCACCGGGCGAAGTAGAACAGCCACCAGCTCCCCTCCGCCCAGAAGTCCTCCTGGGGAAAGACGGCGGTGACCTGGCTGAGGTGCTGGAAGCCCCCCTCCAGCACCAGGGCCAGCAGGAGGAAGCACACCAGCAGGGCCTGCCAGATGCCCAGGACCTTGCCCCCCAGGGCGGGGAGGTCCGGCTTTCTGCGCTGCCACAGCAGGCACTGGATCAGCAGATAGACCCACAGCACCCGCATCACCCAGGGGGTGAGGGCGTAGAGGATCTGCCCAACCCCGGTCTCGGCGCTCCACCAGGGCAGGGTTTGGGGGAAGTAGTAGGCCAGCAGGTCCAGCCCGGTGGTGGCCAGGCTCACCAGGCCGCAGACCAGCCAGATCACCCCCATCCGGCCAAAGGCCGGGGCCAGGGCGCGGAAGGAGGTGGCCGTCTGGTCCAGCACGGAGCGGATCACCCGCAGGTCCTCCGCCGCGCGGTTCAGGTCGGAACGAGATGGGTTCATGGTCAACTCTCCTTTCTGGATTACTCTATAATATAGAGTATACGAGAAAGGTCCCTTTGTCAAGAGGGACGGAGCATTTTCCTAAGAAAGAACATGATGGCTGGATCCTGCTCTACGCAAACATCCAGCCATCCAATATTCTCCGAAAGAAATTTTCCAAATCAGGGCCCGTACATGGGCACAAAAAAACAACAACCGCTCGGCTGCGGCACGATCCCAAAAGAGGGAGCGAGCCCCAGCGAGCGGTTTTATTTCTAGGGGGTGCAGGGGGGAACCCCCTGCGATTCTTTCCCCCTGCTTTCTTATAAAGAAAGCAGGGCCCCCGCCGGGTAGGCGGGCAACGGGGCGCTGCGCCC
>DXDK01000017.1 GCA_019115545.1 Candidatus Evtepia faecavium | reverse complement strand
GATGTCCGTGCCGGGGGAGGGATCGTCAGGGATGTCGACGCCCGGGTCATCGGGGTCGTCGGGATCGTCGGGATCCTCGGGGGTGGGGTCGTCCGGGTCGGTGGGCACATCCACGCCGGGGGTGGGATCTTCTGGGATGTCGATGCCCGGATCGTCAGGCTCGTCGGGGTCCTCAGGATCCTCGGGATCCTCAGGGGTGGGGTCATCGGGATCCTCGGGAGTGGGGTCATCGGGGTCATCGGGGGTGGGATCGTCGGGATCCTCGGGAGTGGGGTCATCGGGATCCTCGGGAGTGGGATCGTCCGGCTCCCAGGAGCCGCCGGAGCGGTGGTTGACGAACGCAGCAGTGACTGCCTCCCCGGCGGGGATGGAGCCGACGTCGCCGGTGAACGACTGGCTGTGGCCGTAGCTGTTGGTCTCATCCACGTCGTAGCTGGTGCCGCCGGGCAGGTCCGTAAAGGTGATGCTCTGCCCGTGGTGAAGTTCGAAGGTGTAGGTCAGGCTCTGATCCTCAAACTTGAGGGTCCCCATCGTGCCGTCCGACTCCTTGAAGGAAATCTGCGGCAAGCCATTGGCATCCTGGAAACCCTCCGGCAGGGTGAAGGTGACGGAGAAGTCGAAGTCCTGGCTCCAGCTGCCCCGGTTGCCGGTGACCGTCTTGGTGACGGTCAGTTCACCCCGGGCCACGTTGCGGAGGTTTTCCTGGCAGACAACGTTGGAACTGCCGTTGGTGTAGTACACGTCGTAGGCATCCTGGTCGGCCTCGGTGACCCGATAGGTGTACCGCACGCCGTTGCCGTCGTACAGGGGCAGGTCGTTGCCGAAGGAGTAGGTCCAATCATTGCCTTCCGTAGAAGTCCAGGTAAGGGTGGCGTTAGACACCGGCTCCCAGGTTTTCTCGTCAGTGGTGCGCTCCAGGGTCAGCTGGAAATTCTCGGAATTGGGCCGGGTGCCGTCGGCATTGTCATTGTCGTCCCAGGTCTTGGTGCCCTCGACCGTGACGAACCCGGTGAGGGTGTTGGTGAAGCTGGGGCCGGTCATTCCTTCGTCGGCGGATGTGACTTCTTTTCCGTCAGATGTCCCGTTGTAGGCGTTGAGGTCAGGCTCTGTCACCCGGTAGGAGTATGCGGCGCCCTCGGGGGTGTACTGAGGCAGGTTGTCGAAGTGGTAGGTCCAGGTGTTGGTGCCTTCTTCGCCGGTGTCCCAAGTGAAGGCGATGCCCGCAGCGGCCAGGTCAGTGATCTCTGTCCAGGTTTCCCCGTCGGTGGTGCGCCACAGGGTCAGCTGGAAGTCCTCAGCCTTGGGCCGGGTGTTGTAGGCGTTGCCGTTGTCCGCCCAGGTCTTGGTGCCGGTGATGGCCGTGGTGGGGATGTTCCGGATGGTGGTTGTCTCTCCGAAGGCATAGTCCACGGCGTAGTCCTGGCCATCGTGGTTGAGGCTGCCCTGCTGGGCCACCGGCTCCCCACCGCTCATCTCCAGGGCGTAGTAGTGGTACGCCTTCCCTTCCTCGTTGTACTTGGGCAGGCCCGTGAATTCGGCGGTCCATTCGTTCTCAGCGTTCAGGGTGGCAGTCCGCGGGGAGGCATTATCGGTTTCGTTAATGGGAACCGGCGTGCCCTCTGTGGAACCGATGTTGCCCTCCTCCGTGGTGCGGTACAAGCCGACGGTGATGCCATGTTCAGGCTCTGTCTCCATGCCCACCCACTTCTTCTCAACGGTGAACTCAGTGGGGGCCACGTTGGTGAAGGTGTAGGTGACGGCGTCTGCATCCTTGCTCATGTCTTTGTGGATGTAGATGTACTCTTCCGGGGTATGGCTGGCTTCCTCGACGCTGTAAAAGACATTCTCACCGTTCTGCTTTTCGGGAAGGTTTTTCCAGGTGAAGGTCCAGTTGTTATCTGCGTTGAGGGTCTCCGTCTGATAGACGGTCCACTCGCCGTCCCCAATCTGCTGCATCAGGTTCACGGTTACAGAAGCACCTTCCGGGACAGTGGTTCCTCCGTTTTCGTTGTACCAGACCTTCTTGGCGATGACCTTATCCGTCTGCGTGTACAGGCGGTTGGTGACCATCACGGTTTGCTTGTTTTCGACGCTGCCGCCGTCCGTGGAATACTCCGCCTTGTAGTCAAAGCTGTCTTTGTTGCCGGCCTCGAAGTAGGTTTCGCCGTTGCCGACCAGATAGTCCGAGAGGTCATCGTTCAGATCGGTGTCCGCATATCCGACAACCTTTCCATCAACCTGCTTGGGCTTCAGCTCCTGGAAGCGGTAGGTGTAGGTGCCGCTCTCCGGGTTGGCAAAGTCCATGGTGGGCAGGCCCGAGATGGTCTCGCTCCATCTTTCGTTGGAAGCAGCGCCCTCTCCGTTGGCGCGGTCGGTGCCGTACAGATTGACCAGCTTGACGTTGTCCCAGGTTTCCCCGTCCTCCGTCTTGCGCTGGAGCACGAACCAGGATTCCCAGGTCATGCTGCCGCCCTGGGAGTTGGGCCGGGTGTCGTACTGGTTCTCGTTGTCCATCCACTCCTTCGCCACCGTCACGGAGATAGCGGAGAGGGTGTTGGTGGTGGTGTTGCCGCTGAGGGTCGCGCTGGTGACCAGGCCGGTGCCAATATCCGTGTACTGGTTGTTGGCATCCGGTGCGCCGATGGCCTGGGTCTGATCCTGATACTCCACCTCAGTTTCTATCACACGGTAGGTCAGGGTAACGAACTCGCCGTCCACCCGGATCACCTTGGGCAGGTTCTGGAAGGAACCGGACCAGGCGCTTGCAGTGTAGACTGTTCCGGATTTGGTGGCGGTGTAGGGAGCGTCCTTGTCGCCGCCTTTTACGGTTTCACCAATCTTTTGGGCTGCATCCTTGGAAACGTTATTGCTGAAATACTCGTCAGCGTTGACCCAATCCGTGCCGTCCCCCGCTTTCACCTGAAGCTGGAAGGTCACTTCCACATCAAAGTTGATATAATCCGACGTGATAGGCGTTCCGCTCTTGTCCACCCACTTCTTATTGAAGTCGACCTTGGTGTAGAGGGAGTTGGTGAGGCTGCCCAGGGCGATGGAACCATCTTCGCCCTGCTCTTTGTCAGCCTTGGCGGACCAATTGCCGGAACCTGTGTACCCTTCCAGATCTTTGTTGTCCTTCGTGGCCTCCGTCACGGTATAAGTCCAGGCCACGCCTTGGGTGGCGTACTTTTCCAGCTCGCCGGCACCGATGCCCTTGATCTCAAAGGTCCAGGTATCGTTCTCACCTTCGGTGTAGGTCACCGTGTAGTCCGTGCCGAGGGTCAACGTTTCTTTACTGCCGTTGGCGGTGCGCGTCACCACCATGCCCAGGGGGTCGTCGCCTTCTTCGGTGACTGTTGTAGTGGGCCGCTCCGGCCGGGTGCCCATGGCGTCGCCATAGTCCTGCCAGGCCTTGGTGCCGGAGAGGGTCACGGTTTCCTGGTCGTCCTCCCAGACGTTGTAGAAGGTGGCTTGGACTTCCAGGTCCTCGGTGGTGGTTGTCTCGTCGTCTTCCGTGGTCGTGGTCACTTTCTGGGGCTCCAGGTCGTTGATTGCGGGCACCTCCATAGGTTCGGTGAAGGTGCTCACGTCGGCGACTTTTACATCCCCCTCCGCGGCATAGGTCAGGTAACCGCCCAGGTTCCCGGTGTTCTCCTGGATGGAGTAGACATACTTGCTGCCGTTGGGGGCGTAGATGGGCAGGCCGGTCCATACAAGGTCATCATTCTCCAGCAGGACGGGGGTGCTATCGGTTGCGTCTCCCTTGGCCTCTGCAAAGGCTTCCTGCACCTGTTCGCTGGTCCAGGTCAGCGTGGATACGGTCTCCTCCTTGGACTGCTCCCCGCTGGACAGGGTATAGGTCCGGGTCAAAGTAAAGCTGACCGTGGGGAAGCCGCCGTTGTCCGCGGTGGTGTCCGCCGGCAGGGAGAGGATCTTCTTGACCTTCAGCCCGCCCGCGTCGGGATCATAGGTGTTGACGAAGGTGAAGTTGCCGGCCATGTCCTGGTTGACTTCGTAGATCTGGTCGACCGCCGGCGTACCGGTGGCCACCTGGGTCACGGTGTCGTCCTCGCCCGCCTCCGGCGTGTCGGGGGTGACGAACGCCATCGCCTCCGTGGCCTTGTAGTAGTAGCGGTTGCCGTTCTCGTCGTAAAGGGGGAGCTTTGCGCGGCTATAGCTGCCGTCCTCGCCCGGGGTCATGGCCGTTCCGTCCGTGTTTGCCGGGACGAAGCTGACCACGCCATTGTCGACCTTCACCACATTCGCGCCCTCGTAGTCGATGCGGAAGCTGTAGCTGCTGCCGGACTTGGCCATGCTGGCCCAGTTGCCGGATTCAATGGTCAGGGAGGCCACAGGCTCGCCACTCGTCGGGATGTTGCCGGCGTCCGTGGACCGGTACACCTCAAAGGTCACCGTGGGCAGGTCGGGGTCGTTGCTCAGGTACCCGCTGGGCAGTTTCTCCCACCGCTTCATGCCGGTGACGGGGAAGCTGTTGGCCAGGGTGTTGATGAAGGTGCCGTTCTCCAGCAGGGCGTACTGGGGATAGGCGATGCCCTGGCTCCCGGAGCCCTGGAATTCGCCGATGTTGGTGGGCGTGTCGTCGGCGTTTTTCCAGGCGATGTTGCCGTTCAGGTCCAGCGTGTAGTTGCCAAAGCCTTCGCCTCGGTTCTTGCCGTCCCGGTCGCCGATGATGTCCGTGGCGTGGCCTTCACTGCTGTAGGCGTACTGCGCCGCCTGGTAGTCGAAGTCGCTGACCCGCACCGCCGTGCGCTCCACGGCGAAGTACTGGATCTCGTAGCCCTCTCTGTCGTACTTCTCCACGCCGTGGAGGGTCACGGACCAGACGTCGTTGGCGGCGTTGGTGCCGGTGGTCACGTCCGTGGAGGAGTCGTTAATCAAGGTTTCAGTCTCCGTGGTTTCCTGCTGCACAACCTGCCAGCGGTAGTCCTTCTTCACCAGCTCGATCTTCTCTTGGCCGTCCTCGTGGACCACGCGGTAGATGTCCAGATAGAGGTCGGGGCGGTTGCCCTGCTGGTCGGCGAAGTTGTCCCGCCACTCCTTGTACCACACGACTTCCTTCGTCTGGGCGCGGGTGTTGGTGTAGGTGATGGTCTGTTCGTCATAGTCCCGGCGGGTGACGGCGGGGTTGGTGTTGAGGATGGTCTGGACGGCGTCCGCGCTGTCATCAGCCGGCGCATTTCCGCCCGGGTTGACATCGTGGGAGCCCACGGTGTAGTTCTGGTCAGTGATCGCGGCACGATACTCCGACCAGATGGTTTGGAGGTTCTCCAGATTGTCCAGGCTCTCAATGGAAGAATCGTCCAGGCCGCCTTTCAGCACTTCCCAGTTGCCGTCGCTTCCGGACACCCAGACCTCCTCCACCGTGTACGCCACCACGGCGCCCTGCTCGTCATACTTGGGCAGGTTGTAGAAGGCGAAGTTGGTTTCCTTGGCGCCATCCGGCCCCAGGATCACCTGGATGGAGGCGGCGGGCTGGCCGTTGTTGTCCTGGATGGGGACGTTCTCGGTGCTGGGTCCGCCCACGGAGACGGTGTCGCCGTTGGTACCACCGTTGGTGGTGATTTCCCAGCCGGTCTCCGAGGCAAACTGCAGCTGGAAGGCCAGGGCCAAGTCTTTTTCATTTTCTTTGGAGTTATTAACGGCGTTCAGCGCATCGGTGAGAATCTGGAGACCCTCGTTGGCATCCGCATCCTGACCGCCGCTGACCCAGGTCTTGTTGACGGTCATGTCCACGGTGCCCAGGCGGCGGTTGGTGACCACGTACAGGGCGTCCACGTTGGCGGGGACGGCGGGGTCATTGGTCAACCGCTTATAGGTCACCTGGTAGCGGTGGTGGTCGGTGGAGACTTGGAAGATGTTGTTGTTATCCTTGTCTCCTGTGTAGCCCTGCTCCCACTCGCCGGGGGTGGGGATGTTGCCCTCAGCGTTGCCGTGGGTGACCTTGGCGCCCTCGCCGACGGTCTGCTCCACGATGTAGAGGTCCTCGGCTTTAAGCGCGTTGCCTTCTTTGTCTTTCAGCACCTCGCCGGGGATGTAGATAAAGTCCGTCCAGGAGCCGGTGGCGTTGTTGATCTCATGGGTGACGGCCTTGTCGCCGTCCATGAGAGGCTCCAGGTTCCCAGTTTCCTTATCCGCATAGTACACCCCCACCGTCACCGGCTCCCGGTGGAGGGCGTCGCCGTCGTCGATCCAGTTCTTCTGGACCATCAGGACCACTTGCTTGCCGGGGCCGTTGGTGATGACGCAGGAGTAGTCCCCCGTGGCGGGGTAGTAGCCTCTCTCGTAACTGGGGGAGAAGCTGCCTTTCCCACTCTCGGGAGCGGCCTCCAGGACGAAGTAGTTGTACAGGTGGCCGGTCTTGTCGTACAGGGGCAGGTTCTGGACGATGGCGTCCCAAGTGGAGTAGTTATTCGGAACTCTATCAGGATTTTCCGTGTTAAAGTTGTCGATGGCCTCGTCGCTTGTGCCGAGGGTCACGCCCTCTGGAGCAGAAGTCGTTTCCACCAACGAGGGGGCGCCACCGTCCTTGGGAATCTTCACCGACACATAGGGCTCCTCGAAGTTGAAGTCATTGCCGGCCAGGGTCTGGTAGATGTGGAAGGTGACGTCGAACCGGTCTTTTTCAGCTACGCCGTTCCACTCCTTCGCCAGGGCGAAGTCCACAGTGTCCTCCACCGAGTTGGTGACGGTGGTTCTGTTGTTTGCATACGTTGTGGTGGACGTGTAGACGACGTCTTTGGATGTCTCTCCGTCGGCTGCGGTCTGGGTCAGGGTGAAGGAGGCCTGGCTCAGATCGTCAGTGTCGATGTCGATGTGGGTTGCACCAGAGAGGTCGTCGCCATCCACGCCCTGGTAAACCGCCGTTTCCACCCAGCGGTATTCCAGCTCCTGGCCGTTGCCGTCGTACAGGTCCAGCCCGCCCCGGGAGGTGGAGTCGGTCATGCTCTCCGCGGAGAAGTCGTGGAGGACGCAGGTGACGTCCTTGCCATCCTCTTGGTACTTTTCCCAGTTGGCGTTGGGGTCCGCGTCGGCGTTCTCCGGCTTCACCCGGACGTACAGGGTGAACTCCACCGCCACGTCCTCGAAGGCCGCCTGGTAGGCGGCGGCCTTCCAGATCTTGGTGACGGAAGCCGTGGCCGTGTTGGTGACCCGGTTGGAGAGGGTGCCGCCGTTGTAGACCAGGGTGTCGTTGGCGCGGACTCCGCCGTAGGGCAGAATGTCGCTGCCCTCCTCGACTTCGCCCGTTTCCGGATCAACCTTGCCAAAGACCTGCTCGTAGTGGTTGTCCCCAGCCTCCTGGGTGAGATACTCCCGCACGCCGTAGGTGTACCGCTTGCCGTCGGGGTCGTACTTGGGGAGGTCGAGGGGTTCGTTATTATTCTTGTCCCTGAACTCGATGCGGAATTTCGACTGGGCGGTGATCTCGGGTTCCGGAGTCTCTTCGGGGGTGGTGGTTTCCTCGCCGCCCTCGGAAGGATCGGTGGTCTCATCTAGGGTTTCGGGAGTATCGGTGCTGGGGATGTCGGTGTTGGCGTCGTCGCCGGTGTCCGGTTCGGTGGTTTCCCCCGACACCAGGGTCAGATCTTCTCCGTCGATGACGATAAAGTCGTTTTCGCCACCCTCCACCACGTCGTTCCAGCGGAGCTGGGCGGCCGTGCCGGGCGCAGTGCCGGTGTAGCGCCACAGTTCAAATTCTGCCTTGGGGCGCGTTTCTTCCTCTCCGTTGTCCAGCCAGATCTTGGTGGCCTGGTACTGGGTCACGCCGGTGAGGGTGAGGGTCAGCTTGCCGCCGCTGTAGGTGGCGGAGGTGCTGCTGCCGGCGTCGGCCACCCCGGCGTTGTCGTAGGCGATCTTGTAGTAGTCGCCCTTTTCGCCCTCGCCCTCGGGGAGGAGGGCATCCTGACATTCGGTCAGTTCCTCATAGGTGACCTGGCCATCGACGTTACTACCCTCCTTCTCCGTCACCCAGTAGACCAGGGGGGCGTTGTTTGCGCCGTACGCGGCCAGGCCGGGGATGGTGATGGTGTAGGTGTCGTCGGGGCCCGCAGAGATGGTAAGGCCGTCCACCTCGTTGAAGTCGGGCAGCTCGAGGGAGGCGGCCGTCCCGCCGGTCACGTTGGTCTGGCCCTGGAAGTCAAACTGGCTCAGCAGGGCCATCACTTCTTTTTCAGACAGCGACTCACCCGGGTAACCCCGCTTCATGGCCAGGGTGAAGGTGAAGTCCTCGGTGAGGGTGTAAGTCCAGGTGTTGTCTTTAACGTCCAGGCGGTACCCCTCCACCTTCGGGGGCTGGAAGGTCCAATCGATGGTGTAGGTGGTTGTGTTGTTATAGACGTCGGTGACCGTCAATTCCTTCGGCAGATCGAGGGAGAAGCCGGTGTTGGTCTTCTCGATCGCGGGCCAGCCCTCGAAGCCCAGCTCTGCCAGGGTGGACTGGTTCAGGGTGCCGGTCTCGATAGTTTTGTCATCCGTATCTTTGATGGTATAGTTGATTTCGGGGTAGAAGTCGCCCGCCTGATACTTAGGACGATTCGGGTCGTTGTTGTCCAGCCAGGTGACGGACTGGGTGACGGGGGTAAGTTCGCCCTGCTCATACGCTGCATCCCCCTGGGGGGCGGTCAGCTGGATGGAGGCAGTGCCGTTTGTGATGGTTCCGGCCTCCTCGCCCTCCTCGGGGTCTTTCTGGGTAACCGTCAGCTGAATGTTGGTGTCGTTCCCCGCGCTGAACAGGTTGTTGAAGTCCACCTGGAGGTTGGAGAAGGTCACGCTGGCCTGGCCGTCGGACAGGGCGTTCAGAACCTCCTCCACGAGGCCCGCGTCCGCTTCCCCAATGGTCAGGGTGAAGCTGAGGGTCTGGTCGGCAAAGGCGGGGGCGGAGATGGTGGCGCCGGTAAGGCCCGTCACCTCTGCTACCTTTGTATCCTCCCCCGCCTGGATGGACAGGCCGTCTTCGGAGACAGTCAGGGTTTCTTCAGGCAGCCGGACCCCCTCGGGCAGGGTCAGCTGGAAGGTGTAGCTGGCCGAACCCTCCGGCACCGTGGCGGTGAAGGGGAAGGTGACGTCCAGGGTCTTGGCGTTCTGGTTGATCTCCATGGAAGTGCTCTCGGGAGCGCCCAGGGAGAACTCGGGCTTGGCGGAGTTCAGGGTCAGCGTGGGCATCGAAAGGTCGATGGAGGGGGTGCTTCCCGTTTCGCCCAAAGTGTACTCCACATTCCGAAGGCTGATGTCCTCTTCCTCTACGTCGATGTCGAGGGAATCCATGCCCTCGGGCAGGGCGAAGGTGCGGGTGGCGGTGATAGGTTGGGCATCTACTTTATCTAATGTAAAGAAGAGGTAGTGGCCGGGGGTTCCCTCCGGCTCATCGGCGGGGATTCCAGAATCCCCGCCGACATCCTCGTCCCTGGTCAGGGACGCCGCAGAAACTCCCCGGGGGGATTCGCGGAGGATGGAGAGGTCCTCGCCGGCGGAGGCGGAAACCGGCGCCACGGCACTCTCCTCGGCTGCGGGGGATTCCGTGGGGTCCTGGGAGGGTTCCGGGTCCTCCGGGGTGGTGGGCACCTCGGGGGTTGTGGGGACGCCGGTGTTGTCGGAATCTCCGGCGGGGTCGCCTTCGGTTTCGGCGCCCTCACTGTCGGGCTCCTCATTATTATCTTCCGTCGACTCCGGAGGAGTTTCGGTGCCCTGGGAGTCATCAGGGTTCGGCTCAGAGGGCTGCTGGCCCTGCTCCTGGTCCTGGTTTCCGGATTCCTCGTTGGAACCCTCCTCGCCAGGCTGGTTCTCGCCAGGCTCCTCCGCATCGGGCTCCTCCGTGTCATCGGAGGTGTCTTCTGCGGGCAGCTTGTTGACCAGCGTAACATCGCTGTTCTCATCGGAAAGAGTCAGCGCGTCAGCTTCCTCTTCCGACAATGCAATATAGACATCCACAGACTCGATGTTGGTATTCTCCAACTTTGCGGTCAGGTCAACCGTGACCTGTTCCGTTGTCTCTGTCTCTTGTGCTTTCCATCCGATGGAAATATCCTGCGTGCCATCTGCCGCATTAGCCGGAAGCGGAAGCAACGTGACTGCCATTGTCACAGCCAACGCCGTGCTGACAAGTCTTCTTTTGAAATTTGTCATGTGCATGGTCCTCCTTCTGCTGTGATTTATGCCAGCCCAGCAGAGGGCCCCAGACAACGGGCCCAGGAGCAGCCTTCCCCCGCGTTCTATCCCGCGGGGAAAGCAGCCCTCCCGAAGCCCGGCGCTGGGGTCCATTTGCCGTGCCGGAACAAGCATTTTTTCATCCGTATTATATCGTATTTGGTTTTTCCGTGCCACCACACCGCCTTGTAAAATCCTACAATATTTGTCGATTTAACGCAGTTTCTTCCGTAAAAAATGCACAAAAGCAGAGACCATCCCCTGGGAATGATCTCTGCTTTACAAAAAGTCAGGCTTTCTATCTTTGGCTTTTAAAATGTTTCTCCGAAAACTTAGAACTCCATGCCGGTATACCCGTTGGCGGACAGGGAGATCACGCAGTCGGCAAAGGTGGCCGCGGACGTGTCGTGGTTGGCGATGGCCCGGGTCATGTCCACCGCGCTCCACCGGCCGTTGACGTAGACCATGTTCCAGGCGTGGTACTGGCCGTTGAGGTACCCCTTGGCGACGGCGCAGGGGATGCCCTGGCTGCGGCACATGGCGGCGAAGAGGGCGGAGAAGTCGTAGCAGATCCCCGTCTTGCTCTCCAGGGTTTTGGCGGTGTCGGGGACGTAGTTGACCACCAGGCCCTGGCTGGCCTTGGCCCCCAGGGCGCGGTCATAGGAGAAGTTTCCGGCGATGTAGCGGTAGATGGCGGCCACCTTGGCCCCGGGGAGGGTCTTGCCGGCGCAGAGGGCGGCGGCCTTCTGCCCCACCGTGTCCTCGGGGGAGAAGGTGATCTCCCCTGTGCTCACCAGGTAGGGGGTCAGGGGGCTGTCCATCTGCACGTCCACCCGGGTGGAGGTGACGGCCTTGTAGGTGGTGCCCCGGACGTTGCGGTAGAGGGTGAGGGTGTACCGGCCGTTGCCCTCCATGAAGGCATAGGCGGAGGCCTCCCCCGGGACGTAGGTGTAGAACACCGTCTCGCCGTCGTGGGTGACGCCCACCTTCATCTTGGTCTGCTGGGCAGCGGAGCCGTAGTCCACGGTAAAGTACCCATCAGAGGCGGTGCTGGTGCCGATCACAGGTCCTGCAGCCTGGGCGCTGACCGGGCAGATCAGCGAAATCACCAGCAAAAAGGACAAAAAAGCAGCAGGAAAACGAACCTTCTTCATAAGGCTGCTCCTTTCGGCAACTGGCTGCCATGCCCCTTGGGAAGGGGGTTAGGCCCTATAGCTTTGCGTCACAGCCTTTCGACTGCTTTGCTATTATCGTTTGAGCGCCGGAAGCGAAAGCGTTCCCTGCACTCTATTTACAGTTGGCATTGTATACCCCAAATATACCGGTGTCAACAGGAATTTTTTAATTTTTCCAAAGTTTATACGAGTTTTTACATGGGTTTTGCATCCGGCTGCAAACGGTTATCAAAAAGGAAGGCATGACCGTTGGTCATGCCTTCCTTTTTGGAGCAGGTAAAGGGAGTCGAACCCTCCTATCAAGCTTGGGAAGCTTGCGTTCTACCGATGAACTATACCTGCGGAAACTTTGGTTAGTATAGCACACCCGGCGGGAAATTGCAAGAGGAAAGTTTGCGTCTTTTTTGTCCCTTCCGGGGCGTTTTTGGGGGAAGGGGAACTCATCCGGGCCCGGGGCCATAGAATGGGGTACCAGGCGCCGGAGCCTCTTGGGGTACGGCAGCGCTGGCCACGGGTGTTCTGCCTTGCCCTTGCTGTGACGAAAGCCCAGGGCCCGCCATAGAATGGGGAGGCAAGCGCGCCAGTCAAGTCATGAGGAGGTAATTCCATGAACGAAAGGGTTGTACCCGGGCCCGTGCAGGACAGCTGCGGAATCCGGGAGGCCGTGTGTATCCATACCAAGAAAATTTATGACAGTTGCCGGGACAAAGACTGTATCGAGGACCTGCGGGTGTACCCCACCCGGGCGTCCCAGGCGGTGATCGACCGGGCCCTGAGCGTGCGGGGCGGCCGGGCCGAACTGCTGCAGGCTTACATCGACGTGGAGCCCGCCAGTTACAACCGGGGCTTTTACAGCGTGGACATCCGCTACTACTACCGCATCACCGCCGAGGCCTTTGTGGGGGGCTCCCGCCCGGCGGAGATCAGCGGGCTGGCGGTCTTTGACAAGCGGGTGCTCCTCTTCGGCAGCGAGGGCAACGCCAAGATCTTCACCTCCCGCTACCGGCCGGAGGAGGCCGACTGCCAGGGGGTGGGCCGGAGCAACCTCCCCGAGGCGGTGGTGGAGGCGGTGGACCCCATCGTCCTGAGCCTGAAGCTCATCGACCCCTGCGACTTCACCTGCCCGCCCCCCTGCCCCCCTCCCGGGGGACCCTGCAATCCCTGTCCGCCGCCCCCTCCCCCCTGCGGGTGCTGCGCGGAGAACGACCTGACGGAGATCCCCCCCTGCATCAGCGCCTGCTTCGACTGCGACCTGGCCTTCGACGGGGGCTGCCGGCGGCTGTATGTCACCCTGGGGCAGTTCTCCATGGTCCGGCTGGAGCGGGACTCCCAGCTGCTCATCCCCATGTACGACTACTGCATGCCCACCCGGGAGTGCAGCGGCGGCGACGAGGACGGGGACGAGGATCCCTGCGAGATCTTCCGCCAGATCCGCTTCCCCGTGGGGGAGTTCTTCCCTCCCAGCACCCTGCCCGGGATGGAGGAGGAGCCCGACGGGGCCAGCTGCAGCCACAACAGCTGCTGCTGACCGGTACAGACGCCCAAGGCGCGCCGCCCAAACGGCGCGCCTTGGCCCTGCCCGGAAAACGGAACGGGCCCTCCCCACCGGGGGAGGGCCCGTTTGCTGGGCGGGGAGGGGACAGGCGGTCAGGCGGCGCTCTCCTCCAGCAGGCTGGTGAGGGCCTCCCCTGTGGTGAGCAGGCCCCCCAGCAGGGCGTCCACCACGGTCTCGTCGGGGGTGATCTTCCACTGGCCGTCCACCAGGGTGAGGGGGACCTCCACCGTGGTGGTCCGGGTGTCCAGGCCCTCCTGGTTCAGCAGGTCGGTGAGGGTCTGGAGGTACTGCTGGATCATCTCCTCCTCCGTGGGCTGCTGGCCGTCGGCCTGGAGGGCGGAGCTCAACGCGTCGGAAAAGGCCTCCTGGAGGAACTGGCCCACCACCGGGGCCATGTCCAGGTTGGTGAGGGAGACGGTAACGGAGGCCGTGCCGGCGCCGGGGTCCTCCTGGGCGGAGATCACCTGCCAGGAGAGGTGCCGGGTCATGGCCTGGGCCAGGGCGGCGGTGTCCTCGGCGGAGAGGTCCACCTCCTCCCCGGCCTGGGTGAGGTCTCCCAGGTCGTCCAGGTTCAGGCCGTCGGTGTTCCAGTACTGGGGCAGGGCCAGCACGTCCAGGTCCCGCAGGGCGGCCAGGCCCTGCTCCGTGACCTCCTGGGCGGAGGCCCGCCCGCTGCCGCAGGCGGCCAGGCTGAGCAGAAGGGACAGGCCCACCAGCAGGGCCAGAAGGGTTCGTTTCATGGGAAAGCCTCCTTTTGCGCAAGGGATGGGTGATAGGGCCATGATACCACGCCCCCCGGCAAAGCGCAAGGAGGCTTCCCCTTCCCGGCGAAATCTGGTATACTAGGGCCACTGCGCGAAAAAAGGGGGAGCGGGCCATGATCGGAACGGGAACCATCGCCAACGTGGCGGCCATCGTCCTGGGGGGCGCCGTGGGCCTGGTGGTCCGGGGCGGCCTTAAGGAGCACTACCAAGAGGGGCTTATGAAGGCCATGGGCCTGGGGACCCTGTTCATCGGGGCGGCCGGGGCCATGGCGGGGGCCCTCTCGGTCCAGGGCGGGAAGCTGGCCTCCCTGGACACGGCGGCCACCCTCTCCATGATCCTGGCCCTGGCTTTGGGGACCCTGGTGGGGGAGTTCTTCGACTTCGACCGGCAGATGGAGCGCCTGGGCATCTGGCTGAAGGCCAAGGCCGACCGGAAGGGGGACAGCCAGTTCGTCCAGGGGTTCGTCACCGCCTCCCTGGTGGTGTGCGTGGGGGCTATGGCCATTGTGGGCTCCATCCAGGACGGCCTTACGGGGAACGCCACCACCCTATACACCAAGGCGGTCATCGACGGGATTGTGGTGATGGTGCTGGCCTCGGTCTATGGCAAGGGGGTGCTGTTCTCGGCCCTGCCGGTGGGGGTCCTCCAGGGGGCCATCACCGCCTGCGCCGGGCTGCTGGCCCCGGTGTTCAGCCAGCCGGTGATTGACAACCTCTCCTTCCTGGGGAGCCTGCTGATCTTTTGCGTGGGGGTGAACTTGGCCTTCGGGACCAAGTTCAAGGTGGCCAACATGCTCCCCGCCCTGGTGTTCGGGGTGGGGTTCACCCTTCTGCTGCCCTGGCTGCCGCTGTGACGGCGGGGTTGAAAAAATCCCCTTGTCCTTTCCCCGGGAAGCGGCTATAATGGGAGGCAGCAAACCAGGAGAAAGGAAGGTCTGCCATGGGATTCATTCACGACAAGCTGGACATCAAATTCCTCATCCTCTACCTCATGGCCCGGGTGGCCGGGCCGGTGGACTTCCCCACCCTGGCCGACCTCACCTTCTGCGACGACGGGGTGGAGTACTTCGACTTCGCCGAGTCGGTGGCCGAGCTGGTGAACACCGGCCACCTGGACCTGGCCGAGGGGCAGTACACCATCACCGACAAGGGCCGCCGCAACGGCCAGATCTGCGAGAGCAGCCTGGCCTTCTCCGTGCGGAAGAAGTGCGACCGGAACCTGGCCCGGGTGAACGCCGTCCTCCGGCGCAACGCCCAGGTGCGGGCGGAGGTCCTCCCCCGGGAGGACGGGGGGGTCACCCTCCGGCTCATCCTGGACGACGACAAGGGCAACCTGATGACCCTGGACCTGCTGGCCGTGTCGGAGGAGCAGGCCAACCAGCTGGCCGACCAGTTCCGCCTTTCCCCGGAGCGGCTGTACCAGCGGATCCTCCAGACCCTGCTGGACGAGGAGCCGGAGGAGTAACGCTATCCTGTGCTGTGGAAAAAGCCGCCGGCATGTGCCGGCGGCTTTTGCTGTCTATGGAAAGTCCCTCACCCCGCAAAGGGCCGCACCCGGAAGACGGCCCCCAGGTCCTCGGCCAGCTTCCGGCAGGCCTCGATCTCCTGGGGGGATTTGTCATAGTCCACGATGGAGACCATGACTTTGGGCACGTATTTCCCCGCCTCCCGGACGAAGTCCAGCATGGCCTGCCAGCCCCGCTCCCCGGCCCCGGGGCGGGTGAGGCGGAGGTACTCCTCCTTGTCCGAGCCGTTGAGGGACACGGACACCGCGTCCAGCCGCCCCGCCAGCTCCGGGGCAATGTCCCGGTGGTTGATGAGGCTGCCGTGGCCGTTGGTGTTCAGGCGGATGGGGGGCAGGTCGGCCCGGCCGGCGGCCCGGAGCTGGTCACAGATCCAGAACATGTCGTCGGCCCGGCAGGTGGGCTCCCCGTAACCGCAGAAGACGATCTCGGCGTACTGCTTCAGGTCCTGGGAGAGGATCTCCTCCAGGACGGCCTCCTTCGCGGGCTCCTCCTGGAGCCACAGGCCCCCCAGGGCAGAGGCGTCCTGGTCCCGGATGCAGAAGACGCAGTGGCAGTCGCAGCGGTTGGTCATGTTGATGTACAGGCTGCCGTAGTAGTCGTAGGTGATGATGTCGCCCTTCATAAAACCATCTCCCTTGTATGATTGGGCTCAGGCCTCCCCGGCGGGGATGCCGAAAAGTTTCCTGCCGTTTTCCGTGGTGGCGGCCTCCACTTCCTCCCGGGTGAGGCCCTTGATGGCCGCGATGGTCTCCGCCATGCGGTAGACGTACCGGGAATCGCACCGCTTCCCCCGGAAGGGGGTGGGGGCCATGTAGGGGGCGTCGGTCTCCACCATGAGCCGCTCCAGGGGGACGGCGGCGATGACCTCCGGGGCCTTCCGGGCGTTCTTGAAGGTGATGGTCCCGGTGAAGGACAGGTGCCAGCCCAGCTTCACCAGGGTCTTGGCGTCCTCGGCGGAGCCCGAGTAGCAGTGGAACACCCCCCGCACCCCGGGAAACTCCTTCACCATGGCCAGGCAGTCGGCGTGGGCCTCCCTGTCGTGGACGATGACAGGCAGGTCCAGGTCCCGGGCCAGCTGAAGCTGGGCGCGAAAGACCTCCTTTTGCAGGTCCCGGGGGACCTCCTTCCAGTAGTAGTCCAGGCCGATCTCCCCGATGGCCACCACCTTGGGGTGGCGGGTCATCTGGGCCACCTGGTCCAGCCAGTCTTCCGGGAGCCCTAAGGCGTCCTCGGGGTGGACCCCGGCGGCGGCATAGACGTGGGGGTAGGCCTCGGCCAGGGCGATGGACTGGCGGGAAGTGGCCAGCTCGCACCCGGGGCAGAGGACCAGCCCCACCCCGGCGGCGGGGAGGGCGGAGAGGACGGCGTCCCGGTCGCCGTCGAAGGCCTGGTCGTAGTAATGGGCATGGGTGTCAAAAAGCATGGCTCACGTCTCCTTTTCCGAGTGGTCCAGGGGGTGGCAGCCCTGGCTGTCGCGGATGGTCTCCTGGGCCAGGACGGCCTCCCGGTCGGCGTCCTGGAGGTGGAGGAGCTTCTCCGCCATGATCCGGGCCAGGCCGGACTGGAGGATGCTCTGGAGGATCACCTTCTCCACCGCCCCCTCGTCGGTGACGCCGGGGTCCAGGATATCCTGGACGGCGGCCCGGGTCTGGGCGGTGTAGAAGCTGCCGATCTCCCGCACCTGCTGGATGTAGTTGGTGTAAAAGGCGGCCACCGCCTCCTCCCCGCCGGTGGGCGGGGGGAGGAGCTTTTGCAGGCTGCCGATGCTGATCCCCTGCTTCAGGGTGAAGATCATGATGAGGTAGGCGATGTGGACCCGGTAGTACCGCCGCTTCTCCGGGGCGGGCATCACCTTGAGGCGGACGTAGTTGTTGATGGTGGTGGGGGTCACCGGCTTGTCCTTCTGGTCCTCCACGGGGATGAAGTCCAGGTACTGGGTGAGCAGGGCGATGACCTGGTCCATGTACAGGCCGATGTCCGGCAGCTCCTTCCAGGCGGGGAGTTTGTAGTGGTTTAAGTACTCCTCCCACCGGATGAGCTTGTGGGCGATGAGTTCCTTGTCATAGGGCATGGTGACGCTCTCTTTCCGGGCCGGGGCCCTGGCGCTGGGGGATATTACCACGGAGATGGGTGCGCGGGTTCTCTTGCTCCACTATACCACAAAGCGGCCGCGGGAACAACGGTTCCCGCGGCTCTTTTCGTGGAGCTTATATGGGATATTAGGTGAGGGGCCACTGGTCCAGGCCGAAGTCCACCACCTGGACGGTGGGGGGATTTCCTGCTTCCACGGTGTCATCGAGGAAACAGCCGACCACCGCATCCCCAACTTGGATGTCCTCCTCTGCAACGAACTGCTGGATGGCCTCATCCACCGGGAAACGGAGGTCGGAGCCGGCGGGGAACTGGGTCTCCTCAAACTCTACGGTTTTGTCCAGGGTGACCACAGCGTAGTCTTCCTCCAGACTGGTTAAAGTTCCGGTGAAGCAGATCTCGCCGCCGGTGGCTTCCGGTTGGTCGCCCTGGCAGCCCGCCAGCCCTAAGGCGGCGGCCAGGACCAGGGCAAGAATGAGGGGGAATCTG
>DXDK01000104.1 GCA_019115545.1 Candidatus Evtepia faecavium | reverse complement strand
ACTTCGACGAGAGCCGGAAGGAGCCCCGGGTCCTCCCCGCCCGCTTCCCCAACCTGCTGGTGAACGGCTCGGCGGGCATCGCCGTGGGCATGGCCACCAACATCCCCCCCCACAACCTGCGGGAGGTTATCGACGCGGCCATCTGCGTTTTGGACAACCCCGAGGCCGATCTCAACGACCTCATGCAGTACATCAAGGGCCCGGACTTCCCCACCAAGGGGATCATCATGGGCCGGTCCGGCATCCGGGCAGCCTACGCCACCGGCCGGGGGCGGGTCACCGTCCGTGCCCGGACGGAGTTTGAGGAGTACGGCCGCAACCACGAGCGCACCCGGATCATCGTCACCGAGCTGCCCTACCAGGTGAACAAGCGGATGCTCATCGCCGCCATCGCCGAGCAGGTGAAGGAGAAGAAGCTGGAGGGCATCTCCGACCTGCGGGACGAGTCCGACCGCAACGGCATGCGCATCGTCATCGAGCTCAAGCACGACGCCAACCCCCAGGTGGTCCTCAACCACCTGCTCACCCAGACCCAGCTGCAGACCACCTTCGCCATCAACATGCTGGCCCTGGTGCACAACCAGACCCAGCCCCGGGTTCTCTCCCTGCGGCACATTCTGGACGAGTACCTGGCCTTCCAGGAGGAGGTCATCACCCGCCGCACCCGCTTTGAGAAGAAGAAGGCCGAGGAGCGGGCCCACCTGCTGGAGGGGTTGCTCATCGCCCAGGAGAACATCGACGAGGTCATCCGCATCATCCGCGCCAGCTACGACGACGCCAAGGAGAACCTGATGTCCCGCTTCGCCCTGGACGAGGTCCAGGCCCAGGCCATCTGCGACATGCGGCTGATCTCCCTCCAGGGGCTCAACCGGGAGAAGCTTCAGAACGAGTACGACGAGCTCCAGGAGCGGATCGCCTGGTATGCGGCCCTCCTCTCCGACCGGACCAAGCTCATGGGCGTGATGAAGGAGGAGCTCACCGAGATCCGGGACAAGTACGGCAACGACCGCTTGACGGAGATCCAGGACGTGGTGGACGAGATCGACATCGAGGACCTCATCGAGGAGGAGACCTGCGTGTTCACCCTCACCGCCGCGGGGTACATCAAGCGCATGCCCGTGGACACCTACCGGGCCCAGAAGCGGGGGGGCAAGGGGATCTCCGCCCAGAGCCTCCGGGAGGAGGACTATGTGGACACCCTCTTCACCGCCTCCAGCCACGACAACATCCTCTTCTTCACCAGCTCCGGCCGGGTGTATAAGAAGAAGGGGTACCAGATCCCCGAGGCCAGCCGCACCGCCAAGGGGACCCACCTGAACAACATATTCCAGTTCGAGCCGGGGGAGAAGGTCACCACCATGCTCCACGGCCGGGACTATGACGAGAACGGCTACCTCTTCATGGTCACCCGCAACGGCACCGTGAAGCGCACGGAGAAGGCCGCCTTCCGGAACATCCGGGCGGTGGGCCTGCGGGTGCTCACCCTGGAGGAGGGGGACGAGCTCATCGCCGTGCTGGAGACCGAGGGGGAGGATAACATCCTCATCGCCACCCACGACGGCATGGCCATCTGCTTCCGGGAGAGCGACGTGCGCCCCATGGGCCGCACCGCCGTGGGGGTCCGGGGCATCCGCCTCCGGGAGGGCGACTTCGTGGTGGGCGGGGTGAAGGCCCTCCCCGGCACCACCCTGCTCACCATCACCGAGCATGGTTATGGTAAGCGCACCCCCATTGAGGAGTTCATCCGGGCCGGGGGCGAGCCCCAGCACCGGGGCGGCTACGGCCTGAAGGGCTACCAGATCACCGAAAAGACCGGCAAGGCCGCCGGGGCAAAGGTGGTGGCCGAGGACGACGACATCCTCCTCATCTCCGACGACGGCACCATCATCCGCATGGCCGCCGCCGATGTGAACCTCTACAGCCGGGCGGCCCAGGGCGTCCGGGTGATGCGGGTGGAGGGGGAGACCCGGGTGATCTCCCTGGCCCGGGTGCCCAAGGAGCACGACGAGGACGAGGAAGACCAGGCCCAGCCGGCCGGAAAGGAGTCCTGAGCTATGGACAAGAGTTTGCGCACCATCCTCCTGGCCGCCGGGGTCATCGTGGCCGCCATCGGGGCCCTGATCGTCTGGCGGGGGGTCACCCAGATGATCCCCGTCACCGGGCTGGCCCACGGGGGCCTGTTCACCCTGGGCGGGGCGGCCTTTCTGATTCTGGGGCTGTGCCTGATCATCGTCCCCCAGGTGAAGGGGAGGAAAAAGGCCAAGCAGGAAGAGGAGCACGCCGGGTGAGATGAAGGAAGTGACCATCTACACCGACGGGGCCTGCTCCGGCAACCCCGGCCCCGGGGGCTGGGGGGCGGTTCTCCTCTACGGCAGGCACCGGAAGGAGATCTCCGGCGGGGAGGCCGCCACCACCAACAACCGCATGGAGCTCACCGCGGTGATCGCCGCCCTGTCCCTGCTGAAGGAGCCCTGCGTGGTGGACCTCTATTCCGACTCCAAGTATGTCATCGACGCCCTGGAAAAGGGCTGGGCCCGGGGCTGGAAAAAGCGGGGCTGGGTGAAGGGGGACAAGAAGCCCGCCCTGAACCCCGACCTGTGGCAGCAGCTGCTGGACCTGGTGGACCGGCACCAGCTGCGCTACCACTGGGTCAAGGGCCACGCCGAGAACCCGGAAAACAACCGCTGCGACCAGCTGGCTGTGGCGGAGAGCAGAAAATTTTTATAAACAGGCCAGGCCCCCCTTGGAGCAAGGGGGGCTTTTGGACGGCTGGTTTTCCACAAAACCGGCCCATCCTGTGGAAAGGAAAGCCAATATGCCGCAGAAAACCATACTTTTTGATCTAGACGGCACCCTGCTGCCCATGGACCAGGATGCCTTTACCCGGGGCTACTTCCGCCTGCTGGTGAAGAAGCTGGCTCCATTGGGGTACGACCCCGCCGCCCTGGTGGACAACATGTGGGCCTCCGTGGCCGCCATGGTGGAGAACGACGGCAGCCGCACCAACGAGGCGGCCTTTTGGGACCGGTTCACCGCCATTTACGGGGAGAAGGCCCGGAAGGACATCCCGGTGTTTGACGCCTTCTACCGGGAGGAGTTCCAAAACGCCCGGGACTTCTGCGGCTTCAACCCCAAGGCCCAGGAGGCGGTGGAGGCCTGCAAGGCCGCCGGGCACCGGGTGGTCCTGGCCACCAACCCCATCTTCCCCGCCGTGGCCACCGAGAGCCGCATCCGCTGGGCGGGGCTCCGGCCGGAGGATTTCGCCTGGTACACCACCTATGAGAACATCGGTTGCTCCAAGCCCAACCCGGCCTATTACCGGGAAATCCTCTCCCACCTGGACTGCCAGGGGGAGGACTGCCTCATGGTGGGCAACGACGTGGACGAGGACATGATCGCCGCCCAGCAGGCGGGGCTGTCGGTGTTTCTGCTCACCGACTGCATGGTCAACCGCCAGGGCCGGGCCATTACGGACTATCCCCGGGGGGACTTTGGGGACCTCATCACCTATGTGAAAAGCGGGTGGTGAGAGGGGGCTGCCCGGTGCCTCTTGTGGATGGGTGGTGCCGTCTGGAGCGGCGCAGGTGCAGACCTGCCACGTGGGGCCGGGGGCCTAGCCGTCATCGGCAGGTGGTCCCGTCAGGACCATCGCAGGCTCAACCCTGCGGCGTGGTCCCCCGCCCCTATCCGGGGCGGGGATCCAGGCTTTCTCTAGAGAAAGCCCGGACGCAAAGAGTCGCAGGGGGTTCCCCCCTGCACCCCCGAAAATAAAACCGCTCGCTGGGGCTCGCTTCCTCTTTTGGGATAGAGGCGCAGCAGAGCGGTCGTTGCTTTTTTCGAGGCCTATGTACGTGTCCTGATTTGGAAACTTTCTTTTGGAAAAATAGTTTTGGCTGGATTTTTCCCAGCCCTTTCCCTCCGTCTACCAACTCACGTTTCCCAGCCCGCCCAGCTGGGGGGCGGGCCGTTACGGGCGTCGGTCACAAGTTTGTAGGAAAAAGAAAAGCCCGTCTTCCCCGATTTCAAAGAACCAGAGAAGGTGGGTCCAGGGAGGAGGAAACTCCTCCTCCCTGGTGTTCTTTCCTCCATTTCTCACAGGAGAAATGGAGGCCGCCGGCAGGCATCCCCCCGGGGCGCTGCGCCCCGAGGTGGGTAAGAGCCCCAGCTGCCTGTAGGGTCCGTACTACCGGGGGCCGGGCCCCCGGCCCCACGTGGCAGGGCACACCCTGCGATGGTCCCGCCAGGACCACCTACCGACACCAACCCCCCACAAACACCGCCACTTTTGTGGATAACTCCCCGGTTTTCCGGAAAAATGTTCCCAAAAACACCGTCAACAGGTCCACTTTTCCACATCTTCCACGGAAAAGTCCACATGCAGGGCGGCGCTGATCCCCAGGCCCAGGAGGCGGGAGAGGGTGTCCACCTCGCTGTCGATGTTCCGGGGGGTGACGAACCACTCCGCCCCGGGCCGGCGGAAGAGGGCGGGGTCGAAGCCCTCCCCCGCCCCCTCCAGCAGGTCCAGGCAGAGGGTGGCGGCCTCCACCACCGTGGGCACCCCCACGGCGATGACGGGGATGCCCAGGCTGGCCCGGTCCAGGGCCCGGCGGGGGTTGCCCACCCCGGACCCGGGGACGATCCCCGTGTCGGACACCTGGATGGTCCGGCACACCCGCTCCTGGCGGCGGGCGGCCAGGGCGTCCACCGCCACCAGGCAGGCCGGGCGGAGCTTTTCCACCACCGCCGCCAGCAGCTCCCCCGTCTCCACCCCGGTGGCCCCGGTGACCCCGGCGGCCAGGGCCGCCACCGGACGGAGGGCGCCGAAGTCTTTTGGCAGCTCCTCCACCAGGTGGCGGGTGACCAGCAGGGCGTCCGCCGTCCGGGGACCCAGGGCGTCGGGGGTCACCCGGCGGTTGCCCAGGCCGGCCACCAGCACCGTCCCCTCCGCCGGCAGGGCGGGGAGGGCCTTCAGCGCCCCCGCCACCGCCCGGGCCCCCCGGAGGATCTCCTCCCGCCCCTGGGGCAGCTGGGGGAGGGTGAGGGTGAGATAGCGCCCCCGGGGCTTCCCCAGGGCCTGCTCCCCCCGCCGGTCCAGGATGTCCACCTGGGTGAGGGGATAGCCGAACAGGGTGTCCTCCCGGGCCTTCACCCCGGGCAGGCGGGTGGTTTTTCGGGGGGAACCCTCCGCCAGTTCCTTGGCCTCCAGGGCCAGGTCGATCTTTCTTCCGCCGATCATATGGGCCGCTCCCTTCCGCCCCACCACCAGATGTGGTGGAGCACGCAGTTTGACACTACTATCTTTGGCATTTTCCAAAAAATTATGTAAAAACGGGAGTTTTTCCAAAAAAAAGGTTGCTTTTTCATCCCGTCTATGCTAAAATACATTCTCGCACGGAACTCTCGCGGAGGGTTCGTGACATTGTGAATCCATCGGAGGAGGTGTTTGGTTTGCCGAATATCAAGTCTGCAAAGAAACGTGTTCTGGTCAATCAGACAAAGGCCGCCAGAAATAAGGCCGCGAAGTCCGCACTGAAGACGCAGCTGAAGTACTTCGATGCTGCAATCAACGAAGGCAACCGCAGCGAGGCCGATAAGAGATACAAAGAGGCCATCAAGGCTGTGGATCAGGCCGCTGCCCGGGGCCTGCTGCACAAGAACACCGCAGCCAACCGCAAGAGCAAGATGACCCTGCGGCTGAACAAGATCCCTCAGTAACAGGACTTTGAAAAACCGTCTGATGGTTTCAGACGGTTTTTTCTCTATCCTGCACTTTCCTGAATTTTCCATCGCGCTGTAAGAAAGGACGGAGATCCATGGATCCTTACGACCCTTCCAAGCCCCTTTCCAGAACCAGCAGACAGCAGTTGTGGGCCCGCCTGGCCATCCGGGCGGCCATTCTTGTGGGGCTTCTGCTGCTGGTCTTTGTCTTTGGCCCGCCTCTGCTGGGGTATGTCATGCCCTTCCTGCTGGCCTTTTTCTTCACCTGGATGACGGAGCCCCTGCTCCGCCTGTTCCAGAAGCTGCGCATGCCAAGGAACATCGCCTCCATCGTGATCATCCTCATCCTGGTGGCCGCCCTGGGGGGCATTCTGGCCGCCATCGTGTGGAAGCTGTGGAGCGAGATCTCCTCCCTCATCGACAACTGGGACCAGGTGTGGGACGGCTTCCAGGCCGCCTACGTCCAGCTCACCGGGGACATGGAGCGGTGGCTCACCTACCTCCCCCAGGAGGCCCAGGACACCATCTGGGACCTGTCTGACCGCCTGCTCAACTGGCTGCGGGAGCTGGCCTATGGCATCCTGCCCAAGACCACCGACGCCGTGCTGGGGATCTCCTCCTTCGTGCTGGCCTTTGTGTTCTTCCTGCTGGCCTGGTTCTTCACCGCGTCGGACTATCCCAACCTCCGCCGCCACCTCCACGAGAAGGTCCCCAAGAGCCTGCGCCACGTGGGCCACCAGGCCAAGTCCGCCTTTGCTGCGGCCTTCGGGGGCTATGTCAAGGCGGAGGTGCTGGTCTCCCTGGGGGTCACGGGGATCCTCATCGTGGGCTTCCTGCTGCTCAAGCAGCCCTACGGCATCCTGCTGGCGGTGGTGCTGGGGGTGATGGACTTCATCCCCATCATCGGTTCGGGCACGGTGATGGTGCCCTGGTCCGTCGTCCTCATGGCCCTGGGCAACTGGGAGCGGGGCATCGCCATCCTGGCGGTGTGGGGGGTCATCTGCGTCTTCCGCCGGGTGATCGAGCCCAAGTTCGTGGGGGACCAGACCGGCCTGCACCCCCTGCTGGCCCTGCTGGCCATCTACGTGGGGTTGAAGATCGGCAGCCTGCTGGGGATGATCCTGGCCCCGGTGGTGGTCCTGATGATCCGCAACCTGTGGAAGGCGGGGATGTTCCACGCCACCGTCCGGGACCTCACCCGGGCCGGGCGGGACATGGCCGCCCTCCTCCACCGGGAGGTGGCGGAGCATCAGGCCGCCCAGGCCCCGGCGGGCCCCGCCGAACCCGCCCCCAACCGGGAGAAAGCTGGGGAAAGCGTTCAAAATTCGGAGAAGGAAAGTTAAAAATTTTTCTACTTCGATTTCATGGATTTTTCATAAATGTCCCCTATACTGTCCACAGTAGAAAAAGCACAGGGCAGTTCCCAAAAGCTCTTTCGAAGATACCTGACCCCATCGTACAGGAGGCATCCCTATGGACTACTATGGAAACGACAACGGAAGCAGCCAGAACAACGGCTTCCCCAACGACCCCTTCTCCCCCGGGGACACGGGGCACGCCAGCAGCGTGGACCCCCTGTTCAACGGGGAGGCCCCCAGGCCCCCCAAGAAGCGCAAACCCATGAGCAAAAAGACCAAGGGGGCCCTCAAGATCGTGGCCCTGTGCCTGGTGTGCGCCCTGGCCGGCGGGCTGGTGTCCAACCCCCTGTACTCCGCCATCACCGGCGGGGGGGAGACCACCATCTACACCGGAAACCGCACCCCCACCCAGGTGGACACCACCGCCGTGGACACCTCCCAGGAGCTCTCCACCGCGGAGATCTATGCCAAGTACGTCAACTCCTGCGTGGGCATCACGGTGGACATCGTCAGCACCAACGCCTTTGGCCAGACCGTCACCGGGGCGGCGGCGGGCTCCGGCTTCGTCATCACCGAGGACGGGTACATTCTGACCAACTACCACGTCATCAACGGGGCCAGCTCCATTAAGGTCACCTTCGCCGACGGCACCGAGCACGACGCCACCTACGTCGGCGGCGAGGAGGCCAACGACATCGCCGTCATCAAGATCAACGCCACCGGCCTGACCCCCGTGGTCATCGGCAAGTCCAGCGACATGCTGGTGGGGGAGCAGGTCACCACCATCGGCAACCCCTTAGGTGAGCTCACCTTCTCCGAGACCACCGGCATCATCTCCGCCCTGAACCGCACCGTCACCATGAGCGACGGCCGCCAGATGAACATGATCCAGACCGACTGCGCCATCAACTCCGGCAACTCCGGCGGGCCTCTGTTCAACAGCCACGGGGAGGTCATCGGCATCGTCTCCGCCAAGTACTCCAGCGCCAACAGCACCTCCTCCGCCTCGGTAGAGGGTCTGGGCTTCGCCATCCCCATGGACGACGTGGCGGACATGGTCTCCCAGCTGGTGAGCAACGGATACATCTCCGGCCAGCCCATCCTGGGGGTGTCGGTGAACAGGAACGAGATCTCCCAGGAGGCCCAGGCCTACGGCGTGCCCGCCGGGGCCCAGATCCTGGTGGTCACCCCCGGCCTGTGCGGGGAGAAGGCCGGCCTCCAGGCCGGGGACATCGTCACCAAGGTGGACGACACCGAAGTGGCCAACGGCAACGAGCTCATCAACGCCATCGCCAACTATTCCCCCGGAGACACGGTGACCCTCACCATCTACCGGAACGGGCAGACCCAGACCGTCCAGGTCACCCTGGACGAGTCCAACCCGGAAAACGACGCCAAACAGGAACAGGCTTCCCAGCAGTACGAGGAACAGCAGCAGCAACAGCTGCAGCAAGAGCAGCAGCAAGCCGGCAGCGGCTGGCCCTTCGGCTTCTGAGCCTGTGCCCATAAAAAAAGAGACAACAAAAATAGCTGACCCTATTGCGAAGGCGGCCCTCCAAAAAACAGGAGGGCCGCTCTTCTTATGAAAAAAGCGGCAATTTCCCCTAACTGGTACGTTTTTGCCCCTAACTGACACACCCAAGGCCGTTGTTTTATGGTAGAATAAAAAAAGAATACGCAAACACAGCGGGGTACCCCGCTGTTGTCCATGGATTCCCCATGGACAAGTATGCCCTCCCCTTGCCGGGGGAGGAGGGAGAGAAGGAGGACCTTCCATGAGACAACATTCCGGGAAGAAACGGCTGGGGGCGGTGCTGCTGAGCCTGGCCCTGTGCCTGAGTCTGTTGCCGGGGACGGCCCTGGCGGCGGAGAATGTGGGTTACATTTATTATGAGTGGAATGAGACTACCCAAACCCTGTCTGGGCCCAAAAGTGGCAATGCTGACTCCGCTACAGAGGTGACAGCGAGTGACACCACCTGGGGCGCATCAGGGAGTACAAGCTGGTACGTCGCCCAAGGCGAGGTGGAAATCGGCAGCCGCGTCACCGTCAACGGCGACGTCCGCCTGATTTTGGAGGACGGCTGCAACCTCACTGTCAACAGGGGCATCCGGGTGGAGTTGGGCGACAGCCTCACCATCTATGGCCAGTCCCAGGGCACCAGGAGCCTCATGGCTACCGGCTGGGGCTCCCACGGCATCGGCGGCGCCCCCTCCGGCGCTGTCGGTACGATCACCATCTACGGCGGCAATGTGACTGCCAAGGGCGACGTCAGCAACGCGGGGATTGGCATCGGCAGTGCGAGGCAGGGCCCTGGCGGCACGCTCACCATCTACGGCGGCAATGTGACCGCCGAGGGCGGCAACAACGGCGCGGGGATCGGCGGCGGCCCCCGGGCGACGGACCCTATCGTCGGCACCACCAGCGGCGGTGATGGCGGCACGGTCATCATCTATGGCGGCACGGTGACGGCCACCGGCAACAACGGTGGCGCGGGGATCGGCGGCGGCCCCGGGGTGAGGGACATTGTCGCCGGCACCACCACCAGCGGCGGTGATGGCGGCACGGTCACCATCTATGGCGGCACGGTGACGGCCACCGGCGACAACGGCGGCGCGGGGATCGGCGTCGGCGTCGGCGGCGACCCGGGCACCGCGGGCTCCTTCTCCACCGGCGAAAACGGCCACGCGGTGATTTTTGCCAGTGGCGGCAACAGGGACATCAGCGCCCCAAACGGAAATGGCAGCTGGAGCGGCGTGATTTTTGAGGGGGACGGCGGCCAGGTCTACGGCACCAGCATCACCCCCACCGAGGATTTCAAGATTGAGGCGGGCAAGACCCTGACCATTGGGGCAGGCCAGACGCTGACTATTCCTGCGGGCGTGACCCTCACCAACGAGGGTACCATAAACAACAGTGGCACCATTGTTGTGTTTGGTACGCTGGATGGCGAGGTGACCGGCACAGGCGAAGTGAACCATAAAGTGACCGGCGTGTCCCTGTCCCCTGAAACGCTGGCCCTTGATGTGGGCGACAGCGCCACCCTCACTGCCACGGTGACGCCGGAGAACGCCGAAGGCAAAACTGTGACGTGGAGTAGCGACCACAGCGAAATTGTAGCGGTTACTCCTGATACAGCGGACAGCAAAAAGGCAACGATCACTGCCAAGGGTACGGGCACTGCCACCATCACCGCCACCGCTGCGGACGGCAGCGGCAAAACCGCCGCCTGCACCGTGACGGTGGAGCGCCCCTACGTACCCCCCGCCAACCCCAACTACCGCATCGACTTGACCACCACCGAGGGCGGCACCGTGGACAAAGACCCGTCCGCCGCCAAGGCGGGGGAGACGGTCACCCTGACCCCCGCCCCCGACGCAGGGTATGAGGTGGGCGAGATCATCGTCACTGACCGCTTCGGGGACGCGGTGGAAGTCACCGAGAACGCCGACGGCACCTACACCTTCACCATGCCCAACGGCCAGGTGCGTGTTTCCGTGACCTTCGTGGAGGTTCAGCCGGAGCCCTTGCCCTTCACGGATGTGAAGGAGAGCGATTGGTTCCACGACGCGGTGCGCTATGTCTACGACAACGGCCTCATGGACGGGGTAGGCGACGGCCAGTTCGCCCCCAACGCCACCACCACGAGAGCCCAGCTGGTGACCATTCTGTACCGTTTGGCGGGGGAACCGGATGTGTCCGGTGACGTTGGGTTCACCGACGTGGAAACCGGCCTGTGGTAC
>DXDK01000103.1 GCA_019115545.1 Candidatus Evtepia faecavium | reverse complement strand
GCCTGGACCATGGGGCTGTCCTTGCTGCTGCCAAAGCCGTGGCAGACCAGGACCACCTGGCGCTGCCCCTCCCAGTTGCTGCGGCAGGAGATCCGATAGCCGTGCCGGCTGACCACCCATTCATCCCGCATATCCGCGCCTCCTCTTCTGGTTTTAGATGCCCCCATTTTGGCACACTTTCCCCCGCCCGTCAAGGCCGGGGGAGAATTGACAGGCCCCCCTGGGTATGCTATGATTGTCCCAGGCAAACTCACAGAGTTTGCCCGGCCGCCCCCTATGGCGGCGGCCTGCCGATCCCACCGCACGCCACCGCCCACACGACGGTAGAAAGGATGATCCCTATGCTGAAGAAAGAAGTGGCCGCCCTGCTGGAGCAGCAGATCAACAAGGAGTTTTACTCCGCCTATCTGTACCTGGATATGTCCAACTACTACTATGGCAAGAACCTGGACGGGTTTGGAAACTGGTTCAAGATCCAGGCCCAGGAGGAGCGGGACCACGCCATGCTGTTCCTGACCTACCTGCAGAACAACGGGGAGTGCCCCAAGCTGGGCGCCATCGACGCCCCCGACAAGGTCTATGAATCCTTCCGGGATCCTCTGGCCGCCGCCCTGGCCCACGAGGAGTATGTCACCTCCCTCATCAACGCCATCTATGCCGAGGCCATGAAGGCCAACGACTTCCGCACCCTTCAGTTCCTGGACTGGTTCGTGAAGGAGCAGGGGGAGGAGGAGAAGAACGCCAGCGACCTGCTGGGCCGGTTCGACCTGTTCGCCTCCGACGTGAAGGGCCTGTATGCCCTGGACGCCGAGATGGCCGCCCGGACTTATACCGCCCCCTCCCTCACCCTGTAACCCCGCCCCCCTTTCCATGAAAGACCGCCCCTGCCGCCAATGGCGGCAGGGGCGGTTGTTCTGTTGCGGGAAAGAGAGGCTCCCATATCACTTCCCCGGCTGGGCGGGGGGCGTGGCGGGGGCGCGGCCGGTCTCCGGCCGCTTCACGGTCTCCACGATGCCCTCGGCCAGGCCGGCCAGGCCCTGGATCTCCGAGGGGATGATGATCTTGGTGGACTTGCCGTTGGCGGCGGCCTGGAAGGCCTCCAGGGCCTTGAGCTTGATGACCGCGTCGTTGGGGTTGGACTCGTTGAGGAGCTTCAGGGCGTCGGCCATGGCCTCGTTCACCCGGAGGATGGCGGCGGCTTCGGCCTCGGCCTCCATGATGCGGGCCTGCTTTTCGCCGTCGGCCCGGAGGATCACGGCCTCCTTCTCCCCCTGGGCTACCAGGATCTGGCTCTGCTTCTGGCCCTCGGCCTGGAGGATCTGCTCCCGCCGCTCCCGCTCGGCCCGCATCTGCTTCTCCATGGCGTTCTGGATGTCCTTGGGGGGCAGGATGTTCTTCAGCTCCACCCGGTTGACCTTGATGCCCCAGGGGTCGGTGGCCTCGTCCAGGATGGCCCGCATCCGGGCGTTGATCACATCCCGGGAGGTGAGGGACTGGTCCAGCTCCAGCTCGCCGATGATGTTCCGCAGGGTGGTGGCGGTGAGGTTCTCAATGGCGTTCATGGGGTTTTCCACCCCGTAGGCGTAGAGCTTGGGGTCGGTGATCTGGAAGTAGAGGATGGTGTCGATCTGCATGGTGACGTTGTCCTTGGTGATGACGGGCTGGGGCGGGAAGTCGGCCACCTGCTCCTTCAGGGAGACCACCCGGACGATCCGGTCGATGAAGGGGATCTTAAAGTGCAGCCCCACCCCCCACACGGTGTGGAAGGCGCCCAGGCGCTCGATGATATAGGCTTTGGACTGCTGCACCACCCGGATGCAGCGGGCCAGGATCACCAGAACGATGACCAGCAGCACGATGAGGACAATCCTTGTTTCCATAGTAGCAATCCTTTCTCTTCAGCGGGGGCTCCGCTGGGTCGTCAGTCGGGTTCCTTCCGCACGATGGCCTTGACCCCTTCGATCCGCTCCACCCGGACCCGGGCGCCGGCGGGGATGGTCTCCTCCCCCGCGGAGCGGGCCGACCAGAGGGCCCCGCCGATCTTCACCTGGCCGCAGGCGCGGAGGTTGTCGATCTCCTCCACCACCACGCCCTCCTGGTCCAGGATGCGGTCGGCGTTGGTCTTGACCATCTTGGGGTGGAGCCATTTCCGGGCCATGGGGCGAATCAAGGCCATGGCCACCACCGAGACGATGGCGAACAGGCCGATCTGCACCGCCATGGTGGCCCCCAGCCAGGTGGCGATCAGCGCCGCCAGACTGCCGGCGCAGAACCAGATGGACACCAGCCCTGCCGTCACCCCTTCGATGCCTGCGAACACAATGAGCAGGATCAGCCAGACGGTCTGCATCCTATTCCTCCTTTCCAGGGTATCAAAACCCACGAATTCCGTTTCGGAACTTACAAAAACATTGTACCAGATACACAGAACCCTGGCAACCGCCATTTTTTGCCGTTTTCCCCCGGGATCCCCCAGCCGCCCCCGCCCGGGCAAAGAAAATGCTCCAATCTCCTCCTGCCGCTTGCAAGCCCCTGCCGGCTTTGCTATACTAAGGTATGTTCCTTTTCCTTGCGCACATTCCCCTGGGAGGTGATGGCATCGCATGCGCAACCGAACAAGTTTCCGGGTGGCCTTCTGCGGCGTGCTGGCCGCCTTGATGGTGGTCCTGATGCTGCTGGGCACCATGATCCCCGCCACGGAGTACCTCTGCCCCGCCCTGGCCGGGGTGCTGATCATCCCGGTGGTGTGGGAGTTCGGCGGGAAGAGCGGCGGCCTGCTCTACGCCGCCGTGGCCCTGCTGAGCCTGATCCTGGCCCCCAACAAGGAGGCCGCCCTGTTTTTCGTCCTCCTCTTCGGCTGGTATCCCCTGGCCCGGCCCAGGCTCCAGCACCTGAAGGCCAAGGCCCTGCGGGTGGTACTGAAGCTGGTCCTGTTCAACGCTGCCCTGGCGGCGATCTTCGCCCTGTTGCTCTTCGTCCTGATCTCCCCGGAAGTGGTGCGCCAGGCAGCGGACTGGACGGGGCCGGTGGTGGCCGCCATGCTGGTGTTGGGCAACGCGGCTTTTCTTATCTATGACGTGCTCCTGGCCCGGCTCAGTGACTGGTACGTCTATCGCCTGCGCCCGAAACTCTTTCCCCACCATTTTTAAGAAAACTGACAGAACAGAGAGGTATGATTTCCCATGCACCTGAAACCCCTGAAACAGAAGCTGGGCAGCCTGGTCCTGGCCGCTGCCCTGGCCTTTTCCCTGGCCGCCCCCGCCTCGGCGGCGGATCCCCTCCCCTTCTCCGACGTGAAGGAGGGCCAGTGGTTCTATACCTATGTGCAGGACCTGTACGACGCCGGCATCGTGAACGGGGTCACCGCCACCCTCTTCCAGCCCACCGGGGTCGTGACCTTCGGCCAGGCCCTGAAGCTGGTGCTCATGGCCGCCGGCTACGTCAACCAGGCCCCCACCGGCAGCCACTGGGCCAGCGGGTTCTATGACCTGGCCCAGCGGGAGGACTGCCTCCCCGAGGGCCTGGACCTGGGGCTGGACGAGCCCATCTCCCGCCTGGAGATCGCGGAGCTCATCGTGGAGACCCTGGATGCAGAACGCACCAGCCAGGACCCCTCCCCCTTCGCCGACACCGACGCGGAGGCCGCCCTGATCCTCTGGGACTGCGGGATCTTTGAGGGGACCACCGTCAACGGCCAGACCCTCTTCCAGCCCCAGGACGACATCTCCCGGGCAGAGGTCTCCGCCGTGATCTGCCGGCTCTACCAGTACGAGCCCCCGGAGGAGCCCGATGGCTCCCAGGAGGAGGAGGGAGACTACTTCTACTTTGGCGACAAGAAAGTCTACATCGTGGAGGAGATGCCGGAGCGCACCTATGACTCCTCCCTCTTCCAGCAGGACGAGAACGGGTTCCTCACCTACGACAGCGACGAGTACACCTGCCGGATCGGCATCGACGTCTCCCGGTACCAGGGGGAGATCGACTGGGCCGCGGTGAAGGAGGCCGGGGTGGAGTTCGCCATGCTCCGCCTGGGCTACCGGGGCTATGGCACCGGGAAGATCGTCACCGACGCCTACTTTGAGACCAACCTCCAGGGCGCCCTGGAGAACGGCATCGAGGTGGGGGTGTACTTCTTCTCCCAGGCCATCAACGAGGCCGAGGCGGTGGAGGAGGCCCAGTACTGCATCGACCACCTCCGGGACTACCACATCACCTACCCCATCGTCTTTGACTGGGAGCCCTATGACAGCAGCCTGGACCCCCGCACCGAGGGGCTCAGCGACGAGATGCTCACCAAGTGCGCCGTGGCCTTCTGTGAGGCGGTGGAGGACGCCGGGTACGAGAGCATGGTCTACTCCAACCTCACCTACTTCTACCTCCACTATGACCTGTCCCAGCTGGTGGGCTTCCCCCTGTGGCTGGCCCAGTACAATGAGACCCCCACCTTCTACTACCACTTCGATATGTGGCAGTACTCCAGCACCGGCACCGTGGCGGGGATCGAGGGGAACGTGGATCTGAACATTCAGTTCATCCCCAAGAAGTGATCCCAGCCCAGTGCCCCCCATGCGCAAATCGAAGGGAAATGCCCCACCCGTTCGGGTGGGGCATTTGCTCTTTTATGGCCGGGCTGCCTGGGCGAAAAAACCCGGAAAGTCCGTCAGGTCCGGCAGGTAGAGGTGGCAGGTCTGCCGGAGGGCCGCCTGGTCGCTGTAGGGGTCGGCCACCCCGGCCACGCGGTAGCCCGCCCCGTAGGCCGTCCGGGCGGCGTGGACGGCGTCCTCAAAGACCCAGGTAGCCTCCAGGGGGGTGCCCATGGCCGCCTGGGCGGTCTGGAAGATCTCCGGGGTGCGCTTGTCCACCCCCAGGTCCCCGCAGGTGAAGAGGCCGTCCAGCAGGGGGAGCAGCCCCGTCCGTTCCAGGCCGGCGGTGATCACCGCCCGGTCGGTGGCGGTGGCCAGGGTGATGGCCACCCCCCGGGCCCGGAGGGCCTCCAGGAAGGCCTTGGCCCCGGGCTTGGCAACCACCTCCTGGCAGTAGAAGGTGCGGATGGTCTCGTTGATCCCCGCCTCGATGGCCAGGCAGGACTGGGAGAGGTGGTAGGCCTCCTGGAGATAGGCCGCGCACTGGGACAGGCTCATGGGGAAGAGGATCTCCCGCAGCCCGGGCCGGGCGGGGATGCCCAGGGAGGCCAGGTACCGGGTCCCTACGGTGTCCCACATCCCCATGGAGTCCAGCAGGGTGCCGTCGGCGTCGAAAATGGCTCCTTGAATCATGGTGTGTTCCCCTTTCCTCGTTTGCACTGCCGCCCAGTGTAACAAAAAAACGCCCCCTGGTCAAGGGGGGCAAAGGGTGGTACAATACCAACAGACCAACGCCGGAAAGGAGGGCCCTGCCATGGCCCAAACCTGTTTTCTCTTTGGGGCCGGGCCCTTTTACGGCCTGGCCGCCGCCCCCCAGCCGGGGGACCTGATCCTGGCTGCCGACGGGGGGTACCGCCACTGCCAGGCCGCCGGCCTGCGGCCGGACCGGGTGCTGGGGGATTTCGACTCCCTGGGCGCCCCGCCGGAAGGGGTGCCCGCCGACCCCTTCCCCGTGGAGAAGGATGACACGGACACCATGCTGGGGCTGAAACACGCCCTGAACCAGGGGTGCGCTGTGGTCCACCTCTACGGCTGCACCGGGGGGCGGCCGGACCACACCCTGGCCAACCTCCAGGCCCTGGGCTGGCTGGCCCAGCAGGGGCGGGCCGGGTACCTCTACGACGAGAACTACGTCTTCACCGCCCTGTGCCGGGAGGCCCTGGCCCTGCCGGCCCGGGAGGCGGGGATCTTCTCCCTCTTCTGCCTGGGGCCGGAGGCCCGGGGGGTGACCATCCGGGGCGGGCAGTATCCCCTGGACCGGGGGAAGCTCTCCCCCTTCTTCCCCCTGGGGGTGAGCAACCACTTCCAGGGCCAGCCGGTGGAGATCCAGGTGGAGGAGGGGTGCCTCCTCCTGGGCTGGGAGCTGGGCCCCGGCGGAGGGCTTCCCCTGTGGCGCAGGCCCCTTCTCCCCTGACGCTTCCACAGACAGAAAAGCGGCAGACACCCTTTGGGTGTCTGCCGCTTTGGGTTTGCAATCACATGAGTTTCGCGGTGAAGTAGACCGCCAGGATGAACAGCCAGGCTGCCAGCACCCAGACGCCGTAGTAGCCCATGGCGCTCACCGCCAGGGGGAGCAGCAGGACCACGATGGCCACCACCGCAGTGAGGTAGTAGGTGGGGTAGGCCGCGTCGGGCTGGAGAAGGGTCCAGCTGCGCTCTCCCCGCTTCCACACGCCGTCCGCCTGCTTCAGCTTCCAGGCCAGCAGGGCCCCTACCACGGCGACAATCACCGTGAAGGCGAAGAAGGCATAGTACAGGGTGCCGCTGGAGAAGGTCCGGTAGACCCACAGGCCCAGCAGGCCCAGGCCGCCCAGGATGCCGCAGGCGAAGAACTCCTTCTGGTAGAGGTAGAACACCATCATCAGCACGCCCAGGCCGGGCACCACCGCCAGCACCATGGGGGCCGCGGTGGCCTCGTAGTTGCGCAGCAGGAAGCCGCCAATGCCCATACACAGGAACCCGAAGGCCATGGCCACCAGGAGGGTGGGTTTCCAGCTGGGGTCACTCTTCCACCGCCGGATCCCTAAGGCCAGCAGGATGACGAACAGGGCCGCCCCGACAAAGGGAAAGGCGGCCAGGACGTAGTACAGGGCAATCTTGGCCTCCAGCTCGCTCACCCGGGCGTTGATATAGAACCGGTTGATCAAAACCATGATCACTTCCACCACGGCGGCTACCGCCAGCCAGAGGAGCATCCGGTTAAAGGTTTCGTTCTCGACTTGTTCCCGGGTGCGAACCTCCGGTGGTTTGGTTCTTCCGGGCTTGACATCATGTTTCTTCATTGTGTTGACAACACTCCCAATTCAGGAACCGATCGTCCCCCACTGGAGGACGCCTTTTACAGGATCCTTACTATTATACCAGAAAAGCGGGAGAACCGCAAGGCAAAGGCAGGGATTTTTCCTCCCTGGATGCCCGAAATTTTCCGGCCATCCCCTGGGGAATTTTACTTTTTCTTGAAACTGTCCTTCAGGGAAACGCTGCGGTTGAAGACCAGGCGGCCGGGGGCGGCGTCCCGGTTGTCCAGGCAGAAATAGCCCTGGCGCATGAACTGGTAGGCCGTGGCGGTCTTGCCCTGGGCCGGCATGGGGGCCTGGGCCAGGCCCTGCTCCACCTTGCACCCGGTGAGGACCTGGAGGCTCTCGGGGTTCAGGCAGGAGAGGAAATCCTTGTCCGCCCCGTCGGGGGCGGGGTCGGTGAAGAGGTAGTCATACAGGCGGACCTCCGCGTCGGCGGCGGTGGCGGCGTCCACCCAGTGGATGGTGGCCCCCTTCACCTTCCGGCCGTCGGCGGGGTTGCCCCCCTTGGAGTCGGGGTCGTACTCGCAGAGGACCTCCACCACTTCCCCGGCCTCGTTCTTCACGCAGCCGGTGCAGCGGATGAGGTAGGCCCCCTTCAGGCGGCACTCCTGGCCCCCGGGGGTCAGGCGCTTGTACTTGGGGATGGGGGTCTCCATAAAGTCGTCGGCCTCGATATACAGCTGCCGGGAGAAGGGCACCTGGCGCTCCCCGGCGGCGGGGTCCACGGGGTTGTTCTCCACGGTGACGGTCTCGCTCTGGCCCTCAGGGTAGTTGGTGATGGTGAGCTTCACCGGGCGCAGGACGGCCATCACCCGCTGGGCGGTCTCGTTCAGGTCCTCCCGGAGGCAGGACTCCAAAAAGGCCCAGTCCACGGTGGAGTCCACCTTGGACACGCCGATGCGCTCGCAGAAGTTCCGGATGGCCTTGGGGGTGTAGCCCCGGCGGCGCAGGCCGCAGAGGGTGGGCATCCGGGGGTCGTCCCACCCGGAGACCCGGCCGCCCTCCACCAGGGCGCGGAGCTTCCGCTTGGACAGGACGGTGTAGTTGATCCCCAGACGGGCAAACTCGATCTGCCGGGGGCGGCTGGGCACGTCGCAGTGCTCCACCACCCAGTCGTAGAGGGGGCGGTGGTTCTCATACTCCAGGGAGCACAGGGAGTGGGTGATGCCCTCCAGGGCGTCCTGGATGGGGTGGGCGAAGTCGTACATGGGGAAGATGCACCACTTGGTGCCCTGGCGGTGGTGCTCAATGTAGCGGATGCGGTAGAGCACCGGGTCGCGCATGTTGAAGTTGCCGGAGGCCAGGTCGATCTTGGCCCGGAGGGTGTATTTCCCCTCGGGGAACTCCCCGTTCTTCATCCGCTGGAAGAGGTCCAGGTTCTCCTCCACCGGCCGGTCCCGCCAGGGGCTCTTGGCGGGGGTGGTGGTGTCCCCCCGATACTCCCGGAACTGCTCGGGGGTGAGCTCGCAGACGTAGGCCAGGCCCTTTTTGATCAGGTCCACCGCCAGCTGGTAGGTCCGTTCAAAGTAGTCCGAGCCGTAGAAGAAACGGTCCCCCCAGTCAAACCCCAGCCAGTGGATGTCCTCCTGGATGGCGTCCACGTACTCCGTGTCCTCCTTGGCGGGGTTGGTGTCGTCCATGCGGAGGTTGCAGATGCCGCCGTACTTCTCCGCGGTGCCGAAGTCGATGGTCAGGGCCTTGCAGTGGCCGATGTGGAGGTAGCCGTTGGGCTCCGGCGGGAACCGGGTGTGGACCTGTTTCCCCTCGCAGCGGCCCCCGGGCTGCAGTTCCTCCTCGATGATGCTGTGAATGAAATTGGTGCTCATGGTCTCTTCCGCCATGGTCCTCACTCCCTCTCCCAGGATTTTGGTCGATAATGCTATCATTATACACGGGGTCCCCGGGGGATTGCAATGGAAAGTTCCACAAAAATCCCCCGTTTCCCCGGATTGCTTCCCTTACGCCGGCCCTTCCGGCGGGTGGGCCACCGCTTCCGCCACCCGGATGCCGTCCACAGCGGCAGAGACGATGCCCCCGGCATAGCCTGCCCCCTCCCCGCAGGGATAGAGGCCCCGGAGGTTGGACTGCAGCCCCTTGTCCCGCAGCAGGCGCACCGGGGAGGAGGAGCGGGTCTCCACTCCCACCATCAGCGCGTCCGGGGCGGCAAAGCCGTGGAGCTTCCGGTCCAGCACCGGCAGGGCCTGGGCCAGGGTGTCGGTGACAAAGGCGGGCAAGGTGTCCCGCAGGTCCCCGAAGCACACGCCGGGGCGATAGGTGCTCCGCTGGGTGAGGCCCCCGGGGCTGGGCAGGCCACGGAGGAAGTCCCCTACCCGCTGGGCCGGGGCCTCGTACCCCCGCCGGCCGAAGGCGTAGGCCTTGGCCTCCCAGAGGGCCTGGAAGGCCGCCCCGGCCAAGGGGTCGTCGCTGCCGAAGTCCCCGGGGCCCACCCCCACCAGGAAGCCGCCGTTGATATACGCCCCGTCCCGGGCCCGGTTGCTCATGCCGTTGGTCACCAGGCCCCCGGGCTGGGAGGCCGCCGCCACGATCTGTCCCCCGGGGCAGACGCAGAAGGTGTAGGCCGACCGGCCGGTGGGCAGGTGGCAGACCAGCTTGTAGTCCGCCGGGGGGAAGACCTCCCACCCCTTGCCCAGCTGGGCCCGGCTGATCCGGTCCTGGGGGTGCTCGATGCGCACCCCGATGGCAAAGGGCTTCTGCTCCATGGCCGCCCCGGCGTCCCGGAGCATCTGGAAGGTGTCCCGGGCGGAGTGGCCGGGGGCCAGGACCAGGGCCTGGCAGGCCATGGTGTAGGTGGCCGCCCCCTCCGCCACGGTGATCTCCCGGAGCACGCCCCCAGGGGCGGAGAGGCCCTCCAGCCGGTGGCCGAAGCGGACCTCTCCCCCGGCGGCCAGGATCTCCTCCCGGAGGTTCCGGACCACCACCCGGAGAAGGTCGGTGCCCACGTGGGGTTTGTGCTGCCAGAGGATGTCCTCCGGGGCCCCGGCGGAAACGAAGGTGGCCATCACATGGGCCAGGCGGGGGTCATGGGTGCCGGTGGTGAGCTTCCCGTCGGAAAAGGTCCCGGCGCCCCCCTCCCCGAACTGGACGTTGGACTCGGGGTCCAGGTCCCCGCCCCGCCAGAAGGCCTCCACGTCCTGCACCCGCCGCTCCACCGGCTGGCCCCGCTCCAGAAGGATGGGCCGCAGCCCGGCCCGGGCCAGGGTGAGGGCGGCAAAGAGCCCCGCCGGGCCGCTCCCCACCACCACCGGAGGGGTGGAGAGGGTTCGGGTCACCTGGGGGAAGCGATAGGGCCGGGGCGGCGGGGCCAGGGTAATCTGGGGGTTTCCCGCCCGGGCCACGGCCTCCTCCTCGTGGGGAAGGGCCACGTCCACCGTCATGACGTAGTGGACGCTCCCCTTCTTCCGGGCGTCGATGGACTGGCGCACCGGGAGGCACCGGTGGATCTTTCCCGCCGGGACCCCCAGGGCCCGGGCCGCCTTCTTGCGCAGCAGGTCCTCGTCCCAACCAGGGGGGAGGGAGATGTTTCGTATCCGTACCATGGGTCCTTCTCCTTTCCCAGCAGACAGGCAGACCCATGCCGCCCGAAGGGGGGCGGTATGGGTCCGGCGGTCTTAGGTTGTCTCCTCCCGGGGATCGGGCAGGTCCACCACCGTGGGGTTGATCCCCAAAGCGGGGAGGAGCTTCTCCTCCACCTCTGCCATGGACAGGTTCAGGGTGGAGGTGTTGATGCAGGGGTGGCAGCCGATGCGCGTCCAGCCCGTGAGGGCCCGGTCCATCAGCAGCTGCACCTTGTGTTCCCCGTCGTTGGCCAGGGCCAGGAGGGTGGCGGAGCCGGGGGCCACTCCCAGGTACTTCTCCATGTCCTCCGCCGGGGCAAAGGAGAGGCGGGCCGAGCCGATCTGCTTGGACAGGTCCTTGGTGCGGAAAGGCTTGTCCCCCTCCATGAGCAGCAGGTAGAAGGCCGTCCGCTGGCGGTTGCACAGCACCAGGTTCTTGCAGATGGGGGCACCCAGGACGGTTTCGATGGCGTGGCAGGCCTCGATGGTGTCCGCGTGGTCGTGGTCCACCCGGGTATAGGCCATGCCCAGGCGGTCCAGGAGATCGTAGCAGGCCAGCTCCTGGGGGATGCGTCCGGCGGGGTCCGCCGGGCGGCCGGTGTACAGGGTGGGGTCAATGTACATGGAACTTCCTCCCGAAAAAAGAGGGCAGTGGTGAACCACTGCCCTCTTTTCCGTTGCATGATAGAATGACGGACCGATGGATTACTTCAGCATCCAGCCGGAAACGACCATCTTCTGAACTTCGGTGGTACCCTCGTAGATCTCAGTGATCTTGGCGTCACGCATCATTCTCTCGAAGGGATACTCACGGGTGTAGCCGCAACCGCCAACCAGCTGGACAACACGACGGGTCACGTCGGAAGCCACCTCGGCAGCGAACATCTTACCCATGGCAGCCAGGTGGCTGTAGGGCTCGTGGTTCTGCTTGGCAACGGCAGCGCGATAGATCAGCAGACGGGCAGCGTCGACCTTGGTCTGCATGTCAGCCAGCTCGAACTGGGTGTTCTGGAAGGCGGACAGGGGCTTGCCGAACTGCTTGCGGTTCTTCAGGTAGGGGATGCACTCGTCGATGGCGCCCTGAGCGATACCCAGAGCCTGAGCAGCGACGCCGATACGGCCGCCGTCCAGCAGCATCATGGCGATCTTGAAGCCCTCGCCTTCCTTACCCAGCAGGTTCTCGGCGGGCACTTCGCAATCGTCGAAGACCAGCTCGTAGGTGGCGGAAGCACGGATGCCCATCTTCTTCTCCTTGGTGCCGAAGGAGAAGCCCTTGAAGCCCTTCTCCACGATGAAGGCGGACAGGCCCTTGTGGCCCACGCTGGGATCGGGGTTGGTGCGGGCGATGATGACATAGGTGTCGGCATAGTAACCGTTGGTGATGAAGATCTTGGAGCCGTTCAGGATGTACTTGTCACCCTTCAGCTCAGCAGTGGTACGAACGCCGTTGGCGTCGGTGCCGGCGCCGGGCTCGGTCAGGCCCATGGCGCCCAGGGTCTCGCCCTGAGCCAGGGGCACCAGGTACTTCTGCTTCTGCTCCTCGGTGCCGAACTCCAGGATGGGCCAGGAGCACAGGGAACCGTGCACGGAGAACATGATGGAGGTGGAGGCGCAGTACTTGGCCAGCTCCTCGCAGCAGAGGATGTAGGTCAGGTAGGACAGGCCGGCGCCGCCATATTCCTCGGGAATATAGGTGCCCAGCATGCCCATCTCAGCCAGCTTCTCGCGGGCGTTCTGGGTGAACTCTTCCTTCTCGTCCAGCTCAGCAGCCAGGGGCTTGACTTCCTTGATGCAGAAGTCGTGGAGCATGTCGAGAATTTCCTGCTCCATCTCGGTCAGTTTGAAATCCATAATGTGTTCCTTTCTTTTCCCGGCAGATGCCCCTCTTTAGAAAGAGGGGCATCCCCGAGAATATGTTAAATTTTTTATAAACGAGGTAAGATTAGTCCTTGTCGGCCAGGATCAGCTTGGTCAGAGCGGGGCAGACATCGTACAGGTTGCCGATGACGCCCAGGTCGGCCACGCCGAAGATGGGAGCCTCAGGATCCTTGTTGATGGCGACGATGAAGTCGGAGGAGCCCATGCCGGCCAGGTGCTGGATGGCGCCGGAGATGCCGCAGGCCACATACAGCTTGGGGCCGACGGTCTTACCGGTCTGACCGACCTGGTGGGAGTGGGGGATCCAGCCGGCGTCAACGGCGGCACGGGAGGAGCCCACAACGCCGCCCAGAGCGTCAGCCAGGGGCTTGATGGTGGTCTCGAAGCCCTCGGGGCCGCCCAGGCCACGGCCGCCGGAGACGATGATGTCAGCGCCTTCCAGGTCGACCTTCTCGCCTTCCTCGGCGATGGTCTCGATGACCTTGATGCGGATCTGATCAGCGGGGAAGACGAAATCGACCTTCTCCACCTCAGCGGTGCGGCTGTAGTCGGGCTCCAGCTTCTTGTTCACGCCAGGACGGCAGGTGCCGATCTGGGGGAAGGTGAAGGGGCACAGGATGGTAGCCATCAGGTTACCACCGAAAGCGGGACGGGTCCAAGCGACCTTGCCGGTGGCCTCGTCGATGTCCAGGGAGGTGCAGTCGGCGGTCAGACCGGTCTTCAGGCGGCCAGCCACACGGGGGCCCAGGTCACGGCCCATGGGGGAAGCGCCCATCAGGATGGTGGTGGGGCAGTCGTTCTCCACGCAGTGGACGATGGCAGCGGTGTAAGCGTCGGTGCTGTAGTGGCCATAGACCTCGTTGTCGACGACCAGGACCTTGTCAGCGCCGTAAGCGATGGCTTCCTTGACGGCCTCGTCGCAGTTGTAGCCCACAACCAGAGCAACGGTCTTGCCGCCCTGGATGCCAGCCAGACGACGGCCGGGGTTCAGCAGCTCCAGGCCAACGTTTCTGGCCTTGCCGTCCTTGGTTTCAATAAAGACCCACAGGTCCTTGCTCTTTGCTTCGTAGCTAGTCTGTAACATTGTTCTTCGTCCTCCCCTCGATTAGATGATGCCCTTGTCTCTGAGCAGGTCGTACAGCTTCTTAGCGGACTCTTCGGGAGTTTCCTCCTTGATCTTCAGGCCGCCTTCCTTACGAGGAGGAGTGAAGCTCTTCTTAACCTTGGTGGGAGAACCCTTCAGGCCGGATCTCTCAACATCCAGGCCGCAGTCGGCAGCGTTGAGAACGGGGATCTTGGCCTTGTTGGCAGCCATCTTGGACTTGATGGTGGGGAAGCGGGGCTCATAGTCGGGCTTGGTGACGGTGACGGCGCAGGGGCAGGCCATCTCGAGGATCTCGAAGCCTTCCTCCAGCTCCTTCTTGACGTGGACGTGCTTGCCGTCCTCGGTGGGCCAGACTTCCCAAGCGTAAGTAACCTGGGGAATGTCCAGATCCTCGGCAACCTGAGGACCAACCTGGGCGGTGTCGCCGTCGATGGCCTGCTTGCCGAACATGATCATGTCGAACTTGATGCCTTCCAGCTCCTCGACCTTCTCCTTAGCCTTGGAGAGGATGTAGCCGGTGGCCAGGGTGTCGGAACCGCCGCAGGCACGGTCGGAGACCAGGTAAGCCTTGTCGCCGCCGACGGACAGGCACTCCTTCAGAGCGGCCAGAGCCTGCTCGGGGCCCATGGACAGCACGACGATCTTGGTGTCCTTGTACTTGTCCTTGATGCGGGCAGCGGCTTCGAGTGCATAAGCATCGAAGGGGCTGACGATGGCGGGAACGCCCTCGCGCATCAGGGTGTTGGTCTCGGGATCAATTTTGATGATGGTCGTGTCCGGCACTTGTTTAATGCAAACAAGTATGTTCATTTCTGATTTCCCCCTATTTTTGATTTGTTGTATTTTGGCGGTGCTGCCCTGTCAGGGCGGCAGACCGGGGCCTGGGATGGCACCATCCCCCTGCCCGTTTCTGCCGGGCTGACGCAGCGCGCCCCGCCAGATAAACGCCGACCCGGAGTGTCCCCCGGTGGCAGACGTTTCTTTGGAGAAGTGTCAAATCGCGCACCCCTCCTGTACGTTACGTGGTGTATTATAGCAAAGGATTTCCCAAATTACAAGCAGGGAACGTGTCGCATCTGAGAAAAAAATTCCCGCTTTCTCCGGCGATTTTAGGCGTTTCGTCTAAATATGACAGAAGAGACTTTCGGGGAGCCGGTTTTCTGGCCGGCTCCCCGATTTTTCTGCGTTTTTCCCTTATTCTCCAAAGAACTTGTCGTGGATAGCCTGGACCGCCAGGGCGGCCACGGATTCGTCCAGAAGGACGGAGACTTTGATCTCACTGGTGGAGATCATGTGGATGTTGATGTCCGCGTCGTACAGGGCGCCGAACATCTTGGCGGCCACGCCGGCGTTGTCCACCATGCCGGCCCCCACGATGGAGACCTTCACCACGTTCTGGTCCACGTCGATGTGGTCAAAGGGGAGGCTGGCCTTGTGCTCCTGGAGCAGGGCCACCGCCTGCTCCACGTCGCTGCGGCGGACGGTGAAGCTGATGTCCTGGGTGCCCTGGCGGCCGATGGACTGGACGATGATGTCCACGTTGATGTTCTTCTGCCCCAGCAGGGAGAAGACTTTATAGGCGATGCCGGGGCGGTCCTCCACCCCCACCAGGGCCAGGCGGGCCACGTTCTTGTCGGTGGCGACGCCGCTGATCTGGGTCTTTTCCATTTGCTTTGCAACCTCCTTGACTTTCGTGCCCGGCTTTCTCTCAAAGCTGGACAGCACTTCCAAATTCACCTGATATTTCTTGGCCAGCTCCACCGAGCGGTTGTGGAGCACCTGGGCCCCCAGGCTGGCCAGTTCCAGCATCTCGTCAAAGGTGATCTCCTCCAGCTTCCGGGCCCCCTTCACGTGGCGGGGATCGGCGGTGTAGATGCCGTCCACGTCGGTGTAGATCTGGCACAGGTCGGCCTTCAGGGCCGCGGCCAGGGCCACGGCGGAGGTGTCCGACCCGCCCCGGCCCAGGGTGGTGATGTCCCCGTACTGGTTGATCCCCTGGAACCCCGTGACGATGACGATGGAGTGGTTCCGGTCGATCTCCGACTGGATGCGCTCCACGTTGATCTTCTTGATCCGGGCGCTGCTGTAGGTGCCGTTGGTCTGCACCCCGGCCTGCCAGCCGGTGAGGGAGACCACAGGCAGGCCCATGGCCTCGATGGCCATGGCGCACAGGGAGCAGGAGATCTGCTCCCCGGTGGACAGGAGCATATCCATCTCCCGCCGGGAGGCCTTGGGGTTGATCTCCATGGCCTTTTCAATGAGCTCGTCGGTGGTGTCCCCCTGGGCGGAGAGCACCGCCACCACCTGGTGGCCCTGGCGGTAGGTCTCCGCGATGATCTCCGCCACGTTCCGCAGCCGTTCCGCGTTGGCCACCGAGGTGCCGCCAAATTTCTGTACAATCATTCCCATCACACATACCTCCAGTCAGCGGGCCTGCCAGGCCCGCGGGAACGAGATCGCGCAGGTGCGCCATGCCCCCATGTTATGTGCCGGGGGCAGAAATCGTCAGTCCAATACCCGGATGACGGCCAGCACGTCCTTGCCGGCCAGGGCCCGGTCCAGTTCCGGCCGGGTCATGGCGGGGGTGAGCCAGCCGCTCTCCCCTGCCTGGGCCTGGGGAATGGTCAGCCGCTCCCCTGCCAGCTCCCCCTGGGCCAGGCGGACGTACCACTGGGTGGCCAGGGTGTCCGGAGAGGCCACGGCCTCCGGCCGATTGGGGGCCCAGGGGCGGTAGCTGGCCCGCTCCAGCTTGCGGGCGGCGGCGATGACGTCGGCCACCACCGCGCTGGCGGTGGGGAGCTTCCCCGCCCCCTTGCCGTAGAACATCACGTCCCCGGTGGCGTCCCCCTTCACCAGGATGGCGTTGAACACGTCCTCCACCCCGCCCAGGGGATCCTCCTGGGAGACAAAGTGGGGCTCCACATAGGGGCAGACGGTGCCGTCCTCCCGGGCGATGGCCCGGCCCAGGAGCTTGATCCGCCGGCCGCAGGCGGCGGCGTAGGCCTCGTCGGCCAGGGTGATCTGGGTGATGCCCCGGGTGGGCACCTGCTCCGGCAGCAGGTGCCAGCCGAAGGCGATGGAGGAGAGGATGCACAGCTTCCGGCAGGTGTCCTTCCCCTCCACGTCGGCGGAGGGGTCCTGCTCGGCGTATCCCTTGGCCTGGGCGTCCTTCAGGGCCTGCTCGAAGGGGATGTCATCCTGGACCATCCGGGTGAAGATGTAGTTGGCGGTGCCGTTGAGGATGCCGCAGATCTCCAGGATGGCGTTGGCCGCCATGCACTCGCTGAGGGGCCGGAGGACGGGGATGCCCCCACCCACGCTGGCCTCGAAGAGGTACACCGCCTGGTGCTCCGCCGCCAGGGCCAGCAGCCGCCGGCCGTGGGTGGCCACCAGCTCCTTGTTGGAGGTCACCACGCTCTTGCCCGCCTTCAGGGCCCGTTCGGTGAAGTCCAGGGCGGCTCCCATGCCGCCGATGGTCTCCACCACCACCTGGACCTCGGGGTCGTTCTCAATGACGGAGAAGTCCTGGACGAAGCAGGGGGCAAAGGGGCTGTCTGGGAACTTTCGCACGTCCAGAATATACTTCAGCGCCAGCAGGTCGTCCGCCTTTCTGCGAATGCCCTCCCCGGTGCCGGTGAGGACCTCCGCCACGCCGGAGCCCACCACGCCGAAGCCTAAAATCGCAACATTAACCATGGTTCATTTCATCCTTTTCTCGAGATTGGGTCAGCCCGCCAGGACTTCCCCCCGGAGGACCCCCTCCGCCCCGTTCAGCTGGGCCAGCAGGTCCTGGAGGCTCCCCCGAAGGCCGGAGGTCTCCGCGTTCACCGTCACCACGGCGCAGCCGTTGATGGGCAGGCCCTGGTTGATGGTGAGGATGTTGGCCCCGGAGTCAGCAAAGAGGTTGAGCACCTGGGAGAGGATCCCCGGCTCGTCCTTGAGCATGATCTGGAAGGTGACGATCCGGCCGTGGAGCATGTCCTGGAAGGGCCGGACGGCGTCCCGGTATTTGTAAAACGCGCTGCGGCTGATCCCCGTCATCTGGACGGCCTGGTTCACCGTTTCGGCCTCCCCAGTGTCCAGCATTCTGCGGGCATCCACCACCTTCCGGAAGATCTCCGGCAGCGCGTCAGCTTCCACAATATAATAGTTTGGCGTTTGTGACATAGTTCGCCTCCGTTCCATTGCCACGCGGTTGGGTACGTGGGATATTCTATCACATCTGTCCTTCCATGGCAACCCAAAGTACTTGTCTGAACGACAGTTTTTCCTGAGGAATGGCCGTCGTTTCGGTCATTTCCTGCAAAAAGGGACTCTGCCAAAGCAGAGTCCCTTTCAAAGTGAATGGGAAGGATGCTAACTGACGGGGCGAAGGGCGTAGTTCCGCCTGCGCCGGCCAGTGGTCTCGGTGCCCCCTTCTGCCGGAGGCGTGGTAGGATCGGTCCCAGGATCGGTGGTAGGCGGCGTATCCGTCCCAGGATCGGTACCGGGATCGGTGGTCCCAGAATCGGTGTTGTCGCCAGTCTCGTCTCCGGTAGCACCGGTATCCGGATCCGTTGTCGGCACCGTTACGCGATGATAGGTGCAGGAGCTGGTGGGCACATCGTCGGCATAGAAGGTACCCGTGGCCACATTGCTGCCGCAGGCGGAGGTGGCCAGCATGCCGCTGGACATGCAGTATCTCACCGTGCGCAGATCGGACTGGCTGGGCTGGTCAAAGTCCTTGTAAGCCAGGGTCTTGTGGACCTCCGACATCACCTTCTGCCACAGACCGGTGGAGGGGTTGCCCAGGTAACCGGCCAGGCGCTCCTGCTGGTCGTAGCCCGTCCACACCGCGGCGGTGTAGTAGGGGGTGTAGCCCACGAACCACAGGTCCTTCCGGGAGGTGGTGGTACCGGTCTTGCCGGCGATCTCCTGGCCGCTGAAGTTGGCGTTCTTACCGGTGGCGCCGTGGGTGCCGGTAACCACGTTCTGGAGCATCTCGGTGATATAGTAGGCGGTGCGCTCGGACAGAACGGTCTCCCCTTCCTCCTCGGTCTCGCTGCGCAGGAGGATCTGGTCGTTGCTGTCCACCACCATGGTGTAGGTGGTGGGCTCGATATAGGTGCCCTGGCGGGGGAAGACGGAGTAGGCCGCCGCCATCTCGTAGGTGGTGAGGCCCTCGGTGAGGCCGCCCAGGGCCAGGGAGGCCAGGTTGATATCGGAATAGGTCATGTTGTTCTTGGTGTAAGCCCGCACCAGCTCCACGTGGAACTTGTCCTGCATGAAGTCAAAGCTGGTCTCAGGGGTGACCATATCCAGCACCTTGACGGCCACGGTGTTGATGGATTCCTCCACCGCGTGGGCCACGGTGACGTCCCCCTGGTAACGCCCGGTGGCGTTCACCGGCCAGGCTCTGCCGTCCACTTCGCCGTAGGGGCTGTCCTCCACCGAGGTGAGGGGGGTGACCTTCCCCAGCTCAATGGCCGGGGCGTACACCGCCAGGGGCTTGATGGAGGAGCCGGGGGGGCGCTTGCTGGAGGTGGCCCGGTTCAGGCCGCGGCTGACGGTCTTCTCCCCCATGCCGCCGGCCATGGCCACCACCCGGCCGGTCTCGTTGTCCACGATGGTGATGGCCGACTGGATCTCCTGGCCGCTGCTGGAGGTGGCGTTGAGGTTGCTGCGGTCCTGGTAGACCTTGTCCACCGCCGCCTGGACGTTGGGGTTCATGCAGGTGTAGATCTCCAGGCCGCCGGAGAAGACCTTGTCCTTGGCATAGGTCTCCGACCAGCCATAGGTCTCCACCAGGTCGTCGATGACGTCGTTGATGACCTGGTCCTCGTACCAGGAATAGACGGTGTTGTTGGTGGCGCCGGGGATGTCCGTGGCCTCGCCGGGCTCCAGGAAGTCCAGCTCCTCCGCCACCGCCTGGTCATACTCCTCCTGGGAGATCATCTTCTGCTCCAGCATGGCCTGGAGGATGAGCTCCTGGCGCTCCTTGTTGTACTCCCGGGTGCTCTTGGTCTGCCCGTCGGCGGTCTTGATCTCCCGGTTGCTCATGGGGTCGTACTTGGAGGGGTTGTTGGTGATGCCGATGAGGCTGGCGCACTCGGCCAGGGAGAGCTCGGAGACGTGCTTGCCGAAGTAGGTGTAGGCCGCGGTGTACACGCCGTTGCAGCCCTGGCCCAGGTAGATATAGTTGAGGTAGGCCTCCAGGATGTCCTCCTTGGAGTAGTTCTTCTCAAACTCCAGTGCGCGGAAGATCTCCATGACCTTTCGCTTCACGGTGACCTCGTCGTCGTCGGTCATGTTCTTGATCAGCTGCTGGGTGATGGTGGAACCGCCCTGAATGTCCCCGCCGGTGAACATCAGCAGGATGGCCTTGGCGGTGCGGACCCAGTCCACCCCGCCGTGGTCATAAAAGCGCTTGTCCTCAATGGCCACAGCGGCGTTCTGCAGGTTCTTGGGGATCTCGGACAGGTCCACCCAAACGCGGTTTTCGTCCCCGTGCAGGGTCTGCATGGTGACGTAGGACCCGGTGTCCGGGTCTTGGTAGAGCATGGTACTGGTGAGGTTGGGGTTAAAATCCGCCATCTCCAGGCCGGCCTCGGGGATGATCACATTTTTAATGTAGACGGCCGCCATGCACAGGAGCATGGCAAGGGTGATGACCAGGATCAAAACGACGGTCATCACGACCCGGAAGCCCCGGCCGTGCTTTTTCCGTTTTTTCTTGTTGGGGCCAGCCCCCCGACGATCCCGGGGGTCCCGCTGGTCCCGCCGGTCGCTGGAGGGGCGAGTGTCTCGATGGTCCAATTTGACACCTCCATGTTTCGTGGGATTGCATGAACCCGGCGCGCCGCGGAAAGGGCGGCGGCCGGCCGTACGCTGTCGTTTGTTTTCAGGGAATGTGCTGCCGCAGAAAAACCGCGTTTATCAGCTTATTATACCACAGGATTCCAATTTGTCTATCCATGAAAAACAAGGTTTTCCAGGAAAGTTTACCGAAACTTTTCCCCTCCGCGGGCTTGCTTTTTTCACTTTGACGGGGTACAATACAGACAGAACAACAAAGGAGACCACTCATATGAGCGAAGAATACGGCGCGAATTTCATCACCGTCACCGATGAGGATGGCAACGAATTCGAGCTGGAGCATCTGGACACCATCGAATGGAACGGCCAGACCTACCTGGCCTTCTTCCCCGCCGAGCAGGAGGGGGAGGAGACCCCGGAAGAGGAACTGGGCCTTGTCATCCTGAAGGCCATCCAGGAGAACGGGGAGGAAATCCTCTCCACCCTGGACAGCGACGAGGAGCTGGACGCCGTCTACGAGGCGTTTATGAAAGAACTCTTCGCCGAGGAAGAGGAGGACGGCTGAGCCCCCCTCCCACAAGTTCATCCCTGACCAGGCGCCCTGCTCGGTGCGTGGAATTGGACCCTTTTAAACCCACATTTCTTAAACGGGATGCTCACTTGCCCTGCGGACTGCAGGCCTCCTGGCCTTGTGCCGGAAGTTGGAAGCAACGAAACAGGACAGAGGCAACCCACCTGCCATCTCGTGCAGGTTTTAATCGGGTCCCCACGGCCAGAGCGGGGCTCTCTTTCGCCCTGGCAAAGCCCTCCCCTCCCCCGGAAACGGGGGAGGTTTTGTGCTTCTCCGCCGATTTTCCCCGCCCCTTTTCAGCAAAACAACGGGGGCAGGATGGTTTTTCCAATGCAGGAAGTCCGCACTTTTGGCCACGTATACAATGTGCACAATTTCCATCTGCAATTCTTGTTGCATATTTTCGGCTGGATACAACTTGCCAGTTCACTTTATCAATGGTATACTAAAGCCGTAGATGGTTTGCCCACACTTTGTGGTAAAACCGTATAAACCCAATATTGAGTATTTTGGAAAGGATGCGATTCCCGATGATCAACGATTTTGGTTTCATCATCCCTCAGAACTGCCAGTTCGGCATGGGCGCCCTGAAGAAGCTGCCTGACTTCCTGAAGGCCGCTGGCTCCGACAACGTCATGCTGATCTCCGACCGTGGCCTGGAGGCCATCGGCGTCGTGGACAAGGTCCGCGAGATCATCAAGGCTGCCAACCTGAAGTACAGCGAGTACCTGGACGTGCTGCCCAACCCCACCACCACCATCGTGGACGAGTGCGCTGCCCAGTACAAGGCCAACGGCTGCACCGCTCTGATCGCTCTGGGCGGCGGCTCCCCCATGGACGTGGCCAAGGCTGTCGGCGTTGTCGCTAAGTTCGGCGGCACCATCGGCGACTACGAAGGCGTGGGCAAGGTTCCCGGCCCCATCGACACCCTGATCGCCGTGCCCACCACCGCCGGCACCGGCTCCGAGGTTACCGTGGCTGCCGTTATCACCGACGAAGCCCGCAACTACAAGCTGTCCGTCCTGGGCCCCGAGATCTCCCCCACCTATGCTGTGCTGGATCCCGAGCTCATCATGACCGCTCCCGCTTCCGTGGCTGCTGCCTGCGGCGTTGACGCCCTGATCCACGCCATGGAGTCCTACATCAACACCGATGCCAACCCCTTCTCCATGGCTATGGCTGAGAAGGCTATGGAGCTCATCGGCGCCAACATCCGCAAGTTCGTGGCTCGCCGGAACGATCCCGACGCCGCTTGCGCCATGATGCTGGGTTCCACCTTCGCCGGCATCGCTTTCGCCAACAACCGTCTGGGTGACATCCACGCCATGTCCCACCCCGTGTCCGCCTTCTTCCACGTGGCTCACGGTGTGGCCAATGCCGTGCTGATGCCCACCATCTTCGAGTTCAACGCTCTGGCTGCTGACGAGCGCTATGCCACCATCTATCAGTACATCACTGGTAAGGTTGCCGGCGAGGACTTCGTGCCCCAGATGCTGTGCGACGCCCTGCGTGACCTGAACAAGGACCTGGGCATCGCTCCCTGCCTGGCCGACGTGGGCGTCACCGAGGACAAGATTCCTCAGATGGCCATCGACGCCATGAAGAGCGGCAACGTCACCGTCAACCCCAGACTCACCACCGTGAAGGACGTCGAGGCCCTGTATCACAAGGCCATGTACAAGTAATCCTTCTGAGGGATTGGGATAAAACCAAAAAAGAGACCGGCTTCTCGCCGGTCTCTTTTTTTGCCGGGAACGGGGCGGGTTTTTCCGGCGCCCGGGTTTTCAGGGGCGGGAAAAGATGGTATAATATTCCCATATTCCAAACATTTCGGGAAGGACGCCCCTTCCCTGCCTGAGGAGGTATTCTATGACACCCAGTACCCAGCAAGCCTTGACCAATCTTCTTCGGGCCAACAGCATGACCCCGGACACCCTGGACGGGCCCACCCTGACCCAGCTCTTCCTGTCCCAGATGCGCATCTCCCTCTACGGGGGGAAGAGCTCCATCCCCATGCTCCCCACCTTCTGCAAGCCCTTTGGCACCCTGGCCGAAGGGGTTCCCGTGGCCGTGGCGGAGGTGGACGACCAGGAGGTCCGGGTGTGCCTGGTGACCTTTGCCGGGGGACAGGCCCAGTGCGGCCAGCGGGCCAGTTTCCCCGTGCCCGGGCGGGAGTACCCCGCCCCCCTCGACGACCTGCTCTACGCCGTGGCGGAGCTCATCCAGCCCCTGCTGGACACCGCCCAGGCCCTGGCCCTGTGCCTGCCCTTCCCCGTGGACTATGACGGGAAGGGGGACGGGGCCATCCTCCGCTTCCCCGGCACCATGACGGTGACCGACTTCGCCGGCCAGCCGGTGCTCTCCGCCCTCCGGGCCCAGCTGGAGGAGCGGGGCTGTCCCCTCCCCCCCATGACCCTGGTGAGCGAGCCCGACGCCGTCCTCCTGGCCGCCGGGGTGCAGCACCCCGGGCAGAGCCGGTACGTGGGCCTCACCTGGGGCAGCGGCCTGGACCTGGGCTTTGCCGCCCCGGGGAGCATCGTCCTGCGCCGGCGTGGGATCGCCGGGGACCTGACCCTCTTTGACGGGGGCTTTTCCCAGGCCCAGTGCGTCCCCTTCGGCCAGGTGGACTTCTCCAAAGACCGGGACAGTTACGCCCCCGGGGAGGACCTCTACCTGAAGATGGTCTCCACCGACTACCTGGGGGAGGTCTATCGCCTGGTGATGATCAAGGCCGCCGAGGCCAAGCTCCTCTCCTTCGGGTGCAGCCGGGACGTCCTCTCCCTGCGGTGGCTGGGGCTGGACACCCTGGTGGAGTTCCTGGAGGACCCGGAGAAGGGGGGCACCCTGGCCCACTTCTGCCGGGAGCCGGAGGACCGGGAGGTGGGCCTGGCCGTGGGCCAGGCTGTGCTGGACCGGGCCGCCCGGCTGCTCTGCGCCAACCTGGCCGCCGTTCTCCAGTTCGTAGGGGCCGGCCGGGATCCCAAGGCCCCCGCCTGTGTGGGGCTCCACGGCGCCGCCTTTGCCTTCCCCCCGGTGAAGGCCGCTCTAGAGCACTGGGTCCAGGCCGACCTGCGGGAGGGCCGCGGCCTCTCCCTCACCCTGTGGCAGGGGGAGGACATGCTCCCCACCGGGGCTGCCGCCGCCGCCCTGTACCAGGGCTGACCCCGCTGCGCCATCCAACCCACACCACCAAAGGAGAATGCCCATGAAAATCATCGGTATCAACGGCAGCCCCCGGGCCAAGGGGAACACCCGCCTGGCCCTGGACACCATGGGGGCGGTCTTCGCTCAGGAGGGGGTGGATTTTGAGGTCCTCCATGTGGGCCACAAACTCTCCCCCTGCTCCGGCTGCTTCCGCTGCGCCAAGACCCACACCTGCACCCTCCCCGACGACGGCCTCAACGCCATGTATGAGCAGCTCATCCAGGCCGACGGGATCGTGCTGGCCTCCCCGGTGTATTTCGCCTCGGTGACCAGCGGGATGCGCTGTTTCCTGGACCGGATCGGCTGCATTGACATGAACAACGGCCGGAAGCTCCGGATGAAGGTGGGCGTCCCCGTGGCGGTGGCCCGCCGGGCCGGGGCGGTGAACGCGGTGGACGAGCTGTTCCACTACCTCAACTATGCCCAGATGCTCATTCCCGGCTCCCTCTACTGGCCCCTGGCCTTTGGCCGGGACCCCGGGGAGGCCGCCCAGGACGGCGAGGGCATCCAGACCCTCCAGGTGCTGGCCCGGGAGATGGTCTACGTGATGAAAGTCCTGGCCGCCGGGCGGGACCAGGTCCCCCTGCCGGAGCTGCCCCGGAAGGTCTACACCAATTTCATTCGCTGAAGGAGGATAACCGGTGCGTAAGAAAACTTATCTCCTGGCTGCCCTGATCGTGGCGGCCCTCTGCGTGGTTCTCATCGTCCTGGGGGTGCGCCACAGCGCCGCCCTGCCCACCGGCGGGGAGGGCGGCGAGAACCCCTCCCAGGAGGAGACCGCCGCCCCCATCACCGCCACCCTGGCGGTGTGCGGGGACATCATGAGCCACTCTCCCCAGACCAACGACGCCTACGACGCCGCCACGGACACCTACAGCTATCAGCCCTGCTTCCAGTATGTGAAACCCTGGATCGAAGGGGCCGACTACGCCGTGGCCAACTTCGAAACCACCCTCAACGGCCCGCCCTATTCCGGCTATCCCCAGTTCTCCGCCCCGGACGCCTTGGCCTACGACATCAAGGACACCGGCTTTGACCTGGTGACCACCGCCAACAACCACTCCATGGACAAGGGGTACGACGGCCTGGCCCGCACCCTGGACACCCTGGACGCCGCCGGCCTGGCCCACGTGGGCAGCTACCGCACCCAGGAGGAGCTGGACGCCAACCACGGCGTGGTGGTGGCCGACGTGGGGGGCATCTCCGTGGCCTTCCTGGGGTACACCTACGGCACCAACGGCATCACCATCCCCGAGGACCGGGACTTCTGCCTGAACCGGTTCAACACCGACTACGCCGGGGAGTGCAGCACCCTGGACCAGGAGGGCCTCTCCCAGGCCCTGTCCTATGCCGAGGGGCTGGGCACCGATCTCATCGCCGTGATGATCCACTGGGGCATCGAGTACCAGACCCAGCAGAACGAGTACCAGACCCAGGTGGCCGACTTCCTCATCTCCCACGGGGCGGACGTGATCCTGGGCAGCCACTCCCACGTGCCCCAGCCCATGGAGACCCGCACCGTCACCCTGGAGGACGGGTCCACCCGGTCGGGGTTCGTGTCCTACTCCCTGGGGAACTTCGTCTCCAACCAGAGCCCCGCCACGGTGAATGTGAACTACACCGACACCACCGCCGTGCTCAACCTGGAGCTCACCAAGAACCCCGAGACCGGAGAGACCACGGTGAGCGACGTCAGCTACGTTCCCCTGCTGGTCCTCAACCGGGGCACCGGGGTGGCCGACCAGTACGTCATCCTGGATGTGAACGCCGCCATGGCCGACTACAACGCCGGGGACACCTCCCTGGTGAGCGCCGAGGTGTATGCCAAACTGGAGTACGCCCTGGAGGGCTGCCACACCATCCTGGGAGCCGAGGGGGACAAGGCCGCCCCGCCGGCGGCCCAGGACACCGCCCAGGACCAGGAAGCCGCATGAAGAATCCCGATAAGCGCAAAGAAGTCCGTTGCAAAAGCAACGGACTTCTTTTATAATAGGGGGGATTTCAGTTCTCTATTCTCTATGCTACGGAGGTCCTGCCCTATGCTGCACCATCCCATGATCCCCCGCTGCCCCCTCTTCCAGGGGCTCTCCCCGGAGGCGCTGGACTACGCCCTGGACTACTTCGACGCCCACGTGAAACGCTACGAGAAGGGGGCCTTTCTCCACCGGGTGTCCTTCCCCCTGGAGCGGTTCGGCCTGGTGCTGGCGGGGACCATCCAGGTCTACATGGACGACATGGACGGCCACCACATCATCATGAACAGCGTGGGCCCCGGGGGGCTGTTCGGGGAGGCCTATTGCTTTCTGGGCACCGACGCCCCCATCTACATCTGCGCCGTGTCCGAGGCGGAGATCCTCTGGATGAGCCCCGCCCGGGTGAAAGAGCCCCGCCTCCCCCTCCAGCCCCGGGACCAGGCTTTGGCCAACCGGTTCGTCTCCGCCCTGGCCAGCCGGACCCTCTCCCTGAACCAGCGGATCCAGATCCTCTCCCGGAACACCCTGCGGATGAAGCTGATCACCTTTCTCTCCCAGTACGCCGCCGCCCAGGGGGACGTGTTCACCGTCCCCTTTGACCGGGCCAGCATGGCAAACTTCCTGGGGGCCGACCGCAGCGCCCTGTCCCGGGAGCTGTCCCGGATGCGGAAGGAGGGCATTTTGGACTACCACCGCAACCAGTTTCGTATCTTAAAATAAGCCAGTTCTGATGGCTTTACAAACCCTTTTGGGAAAGGGCAGGGGCACCCTTTTGTCTACCTACCCTCTCAGTCGCCCCGACTGCACAGGTCGGAGAAATAGCGGTAGTAGGGCAGCAGCTGCTCGAAGGCCTCCACCACCTCCCCCACCAGGTCGGGGCTGTAGAGGAGGGGATCGATCTCCCGCTGGCAGAGCAGGTCCAGGTTCTTCCGGTTGTACCACTGGTCCAGGGGCGGCTTGGGGTGGCCCTTGGGGCGCTTGTACTCCTCCCCTTCCAGGTGGAAGCGGTCCTGCTTCTGAAAAGCCCGGGCCAGCTTCCCCATTTTCTGGGGGTGCTGGTCCATGTCCTGGCGAAAGCGGGCCATGGTGGCGGGCTTGGCGTCGTAGATCCCCATACCGTAGGCATACCCCGCGGGGAAGATCTCAAACCACAATACCGGGTGGGCCGCCCAGTCCTCCCCCGCAATCCGCAGGGAGAACCACAGGTGGCTCTTGTAGGGTCCCCGGCCGAACAGGCGCCGGGCGTCCCGATAGATCCGGCTCACCCGGACCATCAGGGGGAGGTCCTGGTGGCGGGCGGAGAACTGCTGGTACACCCCCTGGGCCAGCTCCCGCAGGGGGGCCTGGACCTGGTCCAGATAGGTCTGCTTGTGGGCCTCGAACCAACTGCGCTCGTTGTTGAAGCGGATGCCCCAGAGGAAGTCGTTGGTCTGCTGGGAAAAACCCTGAAACATAGGCGCTGCCATCTCCTTTTCCATGTATAAGATCCCGCCGCTCGGGCAGGTTATGCCTAGCTCCGCCGCCCTTTCAGGGGCCGGCCGGCTGGGTTTTTTATCCTATCACAAAGCCGCATTTTTTGCAATTCCCCGGGGAATTTTGCCTTTTGAAAGATTTTTTCTATTTTTGAAAATACTTTTGAAAAAAACACTTGCAAAATAAGAAACAAAGTCCTATAATATGCGATAGGCTTTTCCTGCCTCTTTTCCGATCAGTTTTCTCCGCAAGTGACAAATTCTTTTCCCATGGTTTGTATAGGTTGCACGTTGCAAAACTTGCGGAAACGTACTATTATGTAGGCTGATAGTTTTTGGTCTTCGATTTCCCACTCTGCTGATCCCTGATCGGAGTTCCTGATATCGCACATAAAAAGGGAGGAAATTATTATGTTAGGCAACAGCATCAAAAAGTTTGCACTGAGCCAAGCCTTTTCCTACATCGAAAAGGATCCCATCAAGAACCTGGTCCACGTGATGGACATGGTGGACAAATTCGCCGGCGACGGACCCCAGTCCTTCCCCCGCCAGCGGAAAGCCATCCGTGATGCTGTCACCAACGAGAACTCCACCGCCCACAAGCTGGTGGTTCGTATGATGACCGAAATGGACCTCGGCTTCACCGAGACCCTCCTGTCCAACTTCTTCCTCAACGCCAGCATCACCGGCTGGAAGAAGGGGGATGAGATCCGTAAGAAATACAACTGCAACGTGCCCTGGGCCATCCTGCTGGACCCCACCTCCGCCTGCAACCTCCACTGCAAGGGCTGCTGGGCCGCGGAGTACGGCAACAAGCTGAACCTCACCTATGACGAGATCGACGGCATCATCCGCCAAGGTAAGGAGATGGGCACCTACTTCTATATCTACACCGGCGGCGAGCCTCTGGTCCGCAAGAAGGACCTCATCAAGCTCTGCGAGGCCCACTCCGACGCCATCTTCATGTGCTTCACCAACGGCACCCTCATCGACGAGCAGTTCGCCGCCGACATGATGCGGGTGAAGAACTTCGTCCCCGTCATCAGCGTGGAGGGCTACGAGGAGGCCATGGACTCCCGCCGGGGCGACGGCACCTATCAGAAGGCCGTGCGCGCCATGAACCTGCTCAAGAGCCACCGCCTGCCCTTCGGCAACTCCATCTGCTACACCAGCGCCAACATCAAGGACGTGAGCACCGAGGCCTATGTGGACCAGCTGGTGGAGTGGGGCTCCTACTTCGCCTGGTACTTCCACTACATGCCCGTGGGCAAGGACGCCGTGCCGGAGCTGCTCCCCTCCCCCGAGCAGAGAGAGCACATGTACCACCAGATCCGCACCCTCCGCAGCCAGAAGCCCATCTTCCTGCTGGACTTCCAGAACGACGGCGAGTACGTGGGCGGCTGCATCGCCGGCGGCCGGCGCTACCTGCACATCAACGCCAAGGGCGACTGTGACCCCTGCGTGTTCATCCACTACTCCGACTCCAACATCCGGGAGAAGACCCTGCTGGAGGCCCTGCGCTCCCCCCTGTTCCAGGCTTACCACGACGGGCAGCCCTTCAACGACAACCACCTGCGCCCCTGCCCCATGCTGGAGAACCCCGAGAAGCTGCGGGAGCTGGTCCACAAGTCCGGCGCCCACCCCAGCGACGTCACCGCCGTGGAGGAGGTCGACGAGCTGTGCGACAAGTGCGTCAGCTACGCCGAGAACTGGCAGCCCACCGCCGACCACTTGTGGGAGTGCTCCCACGGCTGCGCCTCCTGCCAGAAGATGGCTGCGGGGAAGTAAGACAAAGTTTACAATCTATTCCTTGTTATTCCTGACGAAACATAGTATACTACCTTTGGTTACACGGACCGGAGGCCTGTCGGGCCATGTGCCCCAGGCCTCCGGTGTTTCGTTTCCCAAATCTCCCAGAAATCGGAGGCATGCCTATGCCGTCACTGAACCCACCTGCCGGCCCGTCCCGCCAGGGGCCGGTGGGTCTCACCACCGACCAGGTCCGCAAGCGGATCCAGGCCGGCCAGGTCAACATCCCCCCGGAGTCCCCCACCAAGACGGTGAAGCAGATCGTGCTGGAGAACCTCTTCTCCTTCTTTAACATCATCTTCTTCATCATCGCCGGCTTCCTCATCGCCGTGGGCTCCTTCGGGGAACTGATCTTCCTGCTGGTGGTGGCCGCCAACACCGCCATCGGCATCATCCAGGAGATCCACGCCAAGAAAAAGCTGGACGCCCTATCCCTCCTCTCCGCCCCGAAATCCCAAGTGGTCCGGGACGGGATCGTGGCCACCATCCCCACCGACCACCTGGTCCAGGGGGATCTGGTGATCCTCTCCGCCGGCAACCAGATCTCCGCCGACGCCAAGGTGATCTCCGGCAGCGTCCAAGTGAACGAGTCCCTGATCACCGGGGAGTCCGACGAGGTCACCAAGGGGGAGGGCAGCGAGCTGCTCTCCGGCAGCTTCGTGATCTCCGGCAGGTGCTACGCCGTGCTCACCCATGTGGGGGCGGAGTCCTATGCCTCCCGGCTGACCAACGAGGCCAAGAAGTCCAAAAAAAGCCACCTGCCCGGGATGATGCGCTCCCTGAACCGGCTGCTCATCGGCATCGGCATCCTCATCGTCCCCATTGGCGGGCTGCTGTTTTACCGGCAGTACTCCCTGCTCCACCTCACGGTGAAGGAGGGGGTGGAGACCACCGCCGCCGCCGTCATCGGCATGATCCCCGAGGGGCTCTACCTGATGGTGAGCCTGGCCCTGGCCGCCAGCGTGCTGCGCCTGGCCCAGCGAAACACCCTGGTCCAGGACCTGAAGTGCACCGAGACCCTGGCCCGGGTGGACGTGCTGTGCGTGGACAAGACGGGCACCATCACCCAGCCGGAGATGGCCTACTGCGGCCTGCTCCCCCTGGACACCCAGCTGACCCAGGAGGGGCTGGAGACCGTCCTGGCCGACTTTGTCTCCAACATGGAGCCGGACAACGAGACCATGCAGGCCCTGCAAAAGGCCCTGAAGCGGGAGGAGTTCCGCAAAGCCGTCCAGGTGCTGGGCTTCTCCTCGGAGACCAAGTACAGCGCCGTGTCCTACGGCGAGGAGGAGAGCTATGTCCTGGGGGCCCCGGAGTTCATCCTGGGGGCCGAGGGCTATGCCCCCCACCGGGCCGTGGCGGAGGAGGCCATGGCCGACGGCAGCCGGGTGCTCCTCCTGGCCGCCTGCCGCCCCGGCCCCGGCGGCCGGGGGATCGCCGACCCCCATCCCCTGGCCTTCGTCCTGCTGCGCAACCCCGTGCGGGAGAACGCCAAGGAGACCTTCTCCTATTTCCGGGACCAGGGGGTGGCCGTGAAGGTCATCTCGGGGGACAACCCCGTCACCGTGGCCGCCGCCGCCCGGGAGGCCGGAATCGAGGGGGCGGACAAGTATGTGGACGCCTCCACCCTGGAGACCGAGGCCGACATCGCCGCCGCCTGTGAGGAATACAACGTCTTCGGCCGGGTGAAGCCCAACCAGAAGAAGCTCCTGGTCCAGGCCCTCCAGCGCAACAAGCACACCGTGGCCATGACCGGCGACGGGGTCAACGACGTGCTGGCCCTGAAGGAGGCCGACTGCAGCGTGGCTATGGCCTCGGGCAGCGACGTGGCCGCCCAGATCTCCGACCTGGTGCTGATGGACTCCGACTTCGCCGGGATGCCCTCGGTGGTGGCCGAGGGCCGCCGGGTGATCAACAACATTGAGCGGGCGGCCTCCCTGTACCTGGTGAAGAATATCTTCTCCCTGATCCTGGCCATCATCTCCATCACCGCCGCCTTCTCCTATCCCCTCACCCCCTCCCAGCTCACCTTGATGAGCTTGCTGGCCATCGGCATCCCCTCCCTGATCCTGGCGCTGGAACCCAACGAGAACCTGGTCCGGGGGAAGTTCCTCCGCAACGCCATCGTCCGGGCCCTGCCGGCGGCCTTTACGGACCTGTTCATCATCATCTTCGTCCTGCTCTTCCAGCAGGCCTTCCAGATCGACAACCGGGAGATCTCCACCATCACCGCCCTGCTGGTGACCATCGTGGGCTTCTTCATGCTCTGGAAAGTGGCCAAGCCGGTGAACAAGCTCCACGTGGGCATGATGGCGGGGCTCATCGCCGCCCTGGTGTTCGTAGTGCTGGTGATCCCCGGGGCCTTCTCCCTGTCCTCCCTGTCCTTTGGCGGGTATCTGATCCTCATCCTGTTCACCCTGCTGATCCCCTCGGTGATCTGGCTGCTGAACAAGGCCTTGGAGGTGCTGGGCCTGCTGGCCCGGAAGGCCGAGGGCGGAAAGCACGCCTCCTGACCTCCCGCAAACGCAAAAATCCCGGACCCCAAGGGGTCCGGGATTTTTGTGTGCGGTTGGGGATGGCGGTGCGGGGATCAGGCCTCGGTGGTCTCCTCCTCGGCGGCCTCCTCCCGGACCAGCTTGGCGGTGTCCAGGGCGATCATCAGCTCCTCGTTGGTGGGGATCATGAGGATCTTGTTGGGGGAGTCGTCGGTGGAGATGATGGCCTCCTTGCCGCGGACCTTGTTCTTCTCGGGGTCCAGCTTCAGGCCCAGGAACTCCAGGCCCTCCACGATCCGGGCGCGGAGGGTGGGGGAGTTCTCGCCCACGCCGGCGGTGAAGACCACGGCGTCCAGGCCGCCCATGGCAGCGGCGCAGGAGCCGATGCGCTTGGTGACCTTGTAGCAGAAGACGTCAATGGCCAGCTGGGCGCGCTCGTTGCCCTCGGCAGCGGCGGCCTCCAGGTCACGGAAGTCGGAGGAGATGCCGGAGATGCCCAGCACGCCGGACTCCTTGTTCAGGGCGCTCTCCACGCGCTTGGTGGAGTTGCCCCGCTGGTCCACGATGTAGTCCACGATGGCCGCGTCGATGGCGCCGGCACGGGTGCCCATGGGCAGGCCGTCCTGGGGAGTGAAGCCCATGGAGGTGTCGACGGACTTGCCGAACTTCACAGAGCAGGTGGAAGCACCGTTGCCCAGGTGGAGGCTGGCGATGCGCAGCTCCTCAATGGGGCGGCCCAGCAGGGCGGCGGCCCGCTCGGTGACGTACTGGTGGGAGGTGCCGTGGAAGCCGTAGCGGCGGACCTTGTTCTCGGTGTACCAGCGGTAAGGCACGGCGTAGATGTAAGCCTTGGGGGGCATGGTCTGGTGGAAGGCGGTGTCGAACACAGCCACCATGGGGGTGTTGGGCATGACTTCCTTGCAGGCCTCGATGCCGGTGATGTTGGCGGGGTTGTGGAGGGGGGCCAGGGGGATGCACTCCCGGATGCCCTTCATCACGTTCTTGTCGATGATCACGGAATGGGTGAACTCCTCACCGCCGTGGACCACACGGTGGCCCACCGCGTCGATCTCGGACATGTCCTTGATGACGCCGTAGTAGTTGTGGGTCAGGACCTCCATGACCAGCTTGATGGCGGCCTCGTGGTCGGGCATGTAACGGTCGGCGTCGTAGACGTCCTTACCGGTGGGGGTGTGCTTGATGTGGCCGTCCAGGCCGATGCGCTCGCACAGGCCCTTGGCCAGAACTTCCTTGGTATCGGGGTCCAGCAGCTGATACTTCAGGGAAGAGCTGCCTGCGTTGATGACCAGAATTTTCATGGTACGTTCCACTCCTTACTCGTAAATCCTTGGGATGGTGCTTGCTTGTTTGCCCCCTTGGGGGTAAAATAGTTCATACAGGAATATATTAGCCCATTTTGTGGGAAAGGACAACTGTTTTTTTCCCAAATTTCGAAATTTTTCCGAGGGGTGGTTGGTCCATGCATACAATCGGCATCGTTGCGGAATACAATCCCTTCCACAGCGGCCACCGGCACCACATCCAGGCGGTGCGCCAGGCCTTCGGGCCCGGCTGCGCCGTGGTCTGCGCCATGAGCGGCAACTGGGTCCAGCGGGGCCAGGCCGCCCTGGCAGACAAATGGACCCGGGCGGAGCTGGCCCTCCGCCAGGGGGCGGACCTGGTGCTGGAGCTGCCCACCCTCTGGGCGGTGTCCTCGGCGGAAACCTTCGCCCGGGGGGGCGTGGGCCTGCTCACCGCCGCGGGGGTGGTGGACACCCTCAGCTTCGGCAGCGAGGCCGGGGACCTCTCCCCCCTCCGCCAGGCGGCGGAGTGCCTCCGCACCCCCGCCTGGCGGGAGGAACTGCGCCGGGCGCTGGACCGGGGCCTCCCCTTCCCCAGAGCCCGGCAGCAGGCGGCAGAGGCCCTTCTGGGGCCCGCTGCCCGCTGTCTGGAGGGCCCCAACAACAACCTGGGGGTGGAGTACCTTCTGGCCCTGGCGGCCCTGGAGAGCCCTCTGGTCCCCCACACCATCCCCCGGCAGGGGGCGGGCCACGACGGCGGAGCCGCCCCGGACCACGCCTCGGCCAGCCATCTGCGGGAGAAGATCCTGGCCGGGGACCCGGCCCCCCTCTCCCCTTACCTGACGGCCCAGGCCGAGGCGCGGCTGCGCCAGGATCCCGCCGACCTGGGCTTCTGCACCCGGGGCGTCCTGGCCCGGCTGCGGACCTTGACGGAGGAGGACTGGGCCCGCCTCCCCGACAGCGGGGAGGGGCTCTCCCACCGGCTCTTCGCCGCGGCCCAGCAGGCGGCCTCCCTCCCCCAGCTCTATGCCCTGGCGGGGACCAAGCGGTATCCCAACGCCCGGATCCGGCGGCTGATGCTGTGGGCCTTTCTGGGGCTCGCTGCGGCCGACCGGCCGGCCGCCCTCCCCTACCTCCGGGTGCTGGGCTTCACCCCCCGGGGGCAGGCCCTGCTGCGGCGGATGAAAAACGCCGCAGCCCTCCCCGTGCTGGTGAAGCCCGCCCACGCCGCCCGGCTGCCGGAGCCGGCCCGGCGGCTCTTCGCCCTGGAGGCCCGGTGCACCGCCCTGTACGACCTGTGCCGGAAGGGCTTCGGCCAGACCCCGGGAAAGAACGAGTACACCCAGAACCCCGTCCGGCTGTAACGCGCCCCGCACTCCCCCGGCCCGCCAGGGCTGGAACCCACCGCAAAGCAAAAACACCCCGGCCGCCTTTGGCGGCCGGGGTGTTTTTGCTATCTCTCACGTTGGAAGCCCGGCCAAGCCGGTTCCAAGGTGGCCTTTTAAAACAGTCCCGTGATCTTCCCGTTCTCGTCCACGTCGATCTTCTCGGCGGAGGGAACCTTGGGCAGGCCGGGCATGGTGAGGATGTCCCCGGTGAGGGCCACGATGAACCCCGCCCCGGCGGAGACCTTCAGGTTCCGCACGGTGACGGTGAAGTTCTCCGGCGCGCCCAGCAGCTCGGCGTTGTCGGAGAAGCTGTACTGGGTCTTGGCCATGCAGATGGGGTAGTTGCCATACCCCTCCGCCGTGAGCTGGGCGGCCTGCTTTCTGGCCTTTTTGGTGAGGACAACATCCCTGCCCCGGTAGATCTTGGTGACGATGGTGTGGAGCTTCTCCTCGATGGAGGTGTCCAGGTCGTACACCGGGCGGAAGTCGTGGGGCTGCTCACACAGGCGGACCACTTCCTCGGCCAGGGCGCGGCCGCCCTCGCCTCCCTTGGCCCACACCTCGGAGAGGGCCACGTTCACCCCCAGGGCCTGGCACTTGGTCTCGATGAGGGCCAGCTCCGCCTCGGTGTCCAGGGGGAAGCGGTTGATGGCCACCACGCAGGGCAGGCCAAAGACCTTTGTGACGTTCTCCACGTGGCGCAGGAGGTTGGGCAGGCCCTTTTCCAGGGCGGCCAGGTCCTCCTTGCCCAGGTCCTCCTTGGCCACGCCGCCGTGGTGCTTCAGGGCCCGGACGGTGGCCACCACCACCACCGCGTCGGGGCGGAGGCCGGCCATGCGGCACTTGATGTCCAGGAACTTCTCCGCCCCCAGGTCGGCGCCGAAGCCGGCCTCGGTGACGGCGTAATCCCCCAGCTGCAGGGCGGCCTTGGTGGCCATGACGGAGTTACAGCCGTGGGCGATGTTGGCAAAAGGCCCGCCGTGGATGAGGGCGGGGGTGCCCTCCAGGGTCTGGACCAGGTTGGGCTTCAGGGCGTCCTTCAGCAGGGCGGCCATGGCCCCGGCGGCCTTCAGGTCCCCGGCGGTGACGGGCTGGTCGTCATAGGTGTAGGCCACCACCATGCGGCTCAGGCGCTCCTTCAGGTCGGTGAGGGAGGTGGCCAGGCACAGCACCGCCATGACCTCCGAGGCCACGGTGATGTCGAACCCGTCCTCCCGGGGCACGCCCTGCATCCGGCCGCCCAGGCCGTCCACGATGTTGCGCAGCTGGCGGTCGTTCATATCCACGCAGCGCTTCCAGGTGATCTTCTTCACGTCGATGCCCAGGGCGTTGCCCTGCTGGATGTGGTTGTCCAGCATGGCGGCCAGGAGGTTGTTGGCCGCGCCGATGGCGTGGAAGTCCCCGGTGAAGTGGAGGTTGATGTCCTCCATGGGCACCACCTGGGCATAGCCGCCTCCGGCGGCCCCGCCCTTCAGGCCGAACACGGGGCCCAGAGAGGGCTCCCGCAGGGCCACCACGGCCTTTTTGCCCAGCTTCCGCAGGCTGTCGGCCAGGCCCACGGTGGTGGTGGTCTTCCCCTCCCCAGCGGGGGTGGGGGTGATGGCGGTGACCAGGACCAGCTTGCCGTCAGGCCCCGGGTTCTCCTGGAAGAACTTGGTGTCGATCTTGGCCTTGTAGTGGCCGTACTGCTCCAGGTAGGCCTCCGGGATGCCCGCCTCCTGGGCGATGTCCCGGATGTGACGCAGGGTACAGGCCTGGGCGATCTCGATGTCGCTGTGCATGGGAATCCTCTCCTTTCTCTCCGTGGTGGGTGGGATCACTGGCCGCCGCTGGTGGTGCGGAGGGTTACGTCGTGGTAACCTCCCTCCACGATGCTGGTGGCGGAGACCAGGGTGAGCTTGGCGTTCTTCTGCAGGTCGGGGATGGTGATAAAGCCGCAGTTGCACATGGTGGACTTGACCTTGTACAGGCTCTTCTCCACGTTGTCGTGGAGGGGGCCGGCGTAGGCCACGTAGGAGTCCACGCCCTCCTCGAAGGCCAGGTCGCTCTTGCCGCCCACGTCATAGCGCTGCCAGTTCCGGGCACGGTTGGACCCCTCGCCCCAGTACTCCTTCACATAGGCGCCGTTGACCATGAGCTTGTTGGTGGGGCTCTCGTCGAAGCGGGCGAAGTACCGGCCCAGCATGAGGAAGTCGGCCCCCATGGCCAGGGCCAGGGTCATGTGGAAGTCAAAGACGATGCCGCCGTCGGAGCAGATGGGGACATAGACGCCGGTCTCCTTGAAATACTCGTCCCGGGCGGCCGCCACCTCGATGAGGGCGGAGGCCTGGCCGCGGCCGATGCCCTTGGTCTCCCGGGTGATGCAGATGGAGCCGCCGCCGATGCCCACCTTGACAAAGTCGGCCCCGGCCCGGGCCAGGAAGCGGAAGCCCTCCCGGTCCACCACGTTGCCGGCCCCCACCTTCACGGTGTCGCCGTACTTCTCCCGGATGAAGTCGATGGTCTTCTTCTGCCAGACGGAGTAGCCCTCGGAGGAGTCGATGCACAGCACGTCGGCCCCAGCTTCGATCAGGGCGGGGACCCGCTCGGCATAGTCTCTGGAGTTGATGCCCGCCCCCACCAGGTAGCGCTTGTCGGCGTCCTGGAGGGCCAGGGGGTGCTCCTTGTGCTCGGCATAGTCCTTGCGGAAGACGAAGTACATCAGGTGGTCGTTGTCGTCCACCACCGGAAGGGCGTTGAGCTTGTTGTCCCAGATGATGTCGTTGGCCTCCTTCAGGGTGGTGGCCGCCGGGGCGGTGATGAGCTTTTCCCGGGGGGTCATGAAGTCCCGGACGGGGACATCGGTGCTCATGCGGGTGACGCGGTAGTCCCGGCTGGTCACCAGGCCCAGGAGCTTCCCGTTGGGGGTGGCGTCCTCGGTGATGGCCACGGTGGAAAAGCCGTTCTTCTCCTTCAGGGCCAGCACATCGGCCAGGGTGTTGTCCGGGGTGAGGTTGGAGGCGGAGATGACGAAACCGGCCTTGCTGCTCTTCACCCGGCGGACCATGGCGGCCTCGTCCTCGATGGTCTGGGACCCGTAGATGAAGGACAGGCCGCCCTCCTTGGCCAGGGCCACGGCCAGGGTGTCGTTGGACACCGCCTGCATGATGGCGGAGACCAGGGGGATGTTCAGGCTGATGGGGCACTCCTCCTCCCCCTTGCGGTACTTCACCAGGGGGGTTTTCAGGGAGACGTTGTCAGGGATGCACTCCTCCGAGGTGTAACCCGGCACCAGCAGGTACTCGCTGAAGGTGTGGGAGGGTTCGGGATAGTAGTAAGCCATGGCGGGCTCCTCCTTTCTTGTCTTTCTCACTGGAAGTACTCCACCGCGGAGCGGAAGAGCTTCATGTCGTAATCGCCGGGGACGTTCTGGTACAGGCCGGGGCCGGTGCGCTCGGTGTGGCCCATCTTGCCCAGAACCCGGCCGTCGGGGGAGGTGATGCCCTCGATGGCCCAGACGGAGTTGTTGGGGTTGAAGTGGATGTCGGCGGTGGGGCTGCCTGCCAGGTCCACGTACTGGGTGGCGATCTGGCCGTTCTCCGCCAGCTGCTTCACCAGCTCCAGAGAGGCCAGGAACCGGCCCTCCCCGTGGGAGATGGGCACGGTGTACACCTGGCCGGGCTTGGTGTTCATCAGCCAGGGGGACTTGTTGGAGGCCACCCGGGTGTGCACCAGCCGGGACTGGTGCCGGCCGATGGTGTTGAAGGTGAGGGTGGGGCAGGTCTCGTCGGTGTCGATGATCTCCCCATAGGGCACCAGGCCCAGCTTGATGAGGGCCTGGAAGCCGTTGCAGATGCCCAGCATCAGGCCGTCCCGGTTCTTCAGCAGGTCGTGGACCTGGTCCTTCAGCTTCTCGGCCCGGAAGAAGGAGGTGATGAGCTTGGCCGAGCCGTCGGGCTCGTCGCCGCCGGAGAAGCCGCCGGGGAGGAAGACCATCTGGGCCTGGGCCAGCTTCTGGGCCACCAGGTCCATGGACTGGGCGATGTCCCCTGCGGTGAGGTTCTTGATGACCACGATCTCCGGCACGGCCCCCGCCTGGGCCATGGCTTTGGCGGCGTCATACTCGCAGTTGGTGCCGGGGAAGACGGGGATGAGCACCCGGGGCTGGGGGGCCTTGATGAGGGGTTTCTTCCAGCTGTCGCTCTCGTAGGACAGGGTGGGGATGGTCCCCTCGCCTTGGGGGATGTTGCAGGGGTAGATGGGCTCCAGCTTGTCCTCGTAAGCGGCCAGGAGATCCTGCGCAGATACGGTCTGGCCGTTCCAGGTGAGGTCGCCGGTCTCCGTAGTGGTGCCCAGAGACAGGCCGATGGCCTCCTTATTGTCGGTCAGTTCCAGGATGAAGGAGCCATAGGCATAGGAGAAGAGCTCGTCCAGGGTGCAGCCAGGGTCAAAGGCCAGGCCGATGCCGTTGCCCAGGGACATCTTCAGGATCCCCTCTGCCACCCCGCCGTAGCCGGGGGTATAGGCGGCCAGGACCTTGCCCTTCTTCACCAGGCGGTTCACCGTCTGGTAGACTTTTTTCAGGGAGGCAATCGCCGGCAGACCGTCCGGACCATACTCGGGGCAAAGCCACACCACCGGATGGCCGGCTCCCTTGAACTCAGGGGAAACGATGCGGCTCACCTTGTCGGTGGTCACGGCAAAGGACACCAGGGTGGGGGGGACGTCCAGATCCTCGAAGGAGCCGCTCATGGAGTCCTTGCCGCCGATGGCGGCGATCTCCAGCTCCTTCTGGGCCCGGTAGGCCCCCAGGAGGGCAGCCAAAGGCTGGCCCCAGCGGTGGGGATCCTTCCCCAGCTTCTGGAAGTACTCCTGGAAGCTCAGGTAGGTCTCCTTCAAATCGGCACCGGTGGCCACCAGTTTGGACACCGACTCGATGACCGCCAGGTAGGCCCCGTGGTAGGGGCTCTTCTCGGTGATATAGGGGTTATAGCCCCAGGCCATCAGGGAGCAGGTGTCGGTCTCCCCTTCCTCCCGGGAGATCTTGTTCACCATGGCCTGGGTGGGGGTGAGCTGATACTTGCCACCGAAGGGCATGAGGACGGTGCCCCGGCCGATGGTGGAGTCAAACCGCTCCGACAGGCCCCGCTTGGAGCAGACGTTCAGGTCCGCTGCCAGATCCAAGTAGCCCTGGCGGAAGTCCTTCACCTGGTCCTTCAGGATGGACTCCGGAGCGGCGGTGATGGCGGTGGTGTGCTTCTCCACCCCATTGGTGTCTAGGAAGGCGCGGGCGATGTCCACGATGGTGTGGCCGTTCCAGGTCATGGTCAGGCGGCCCTTGCCGGTGACGGTGGCCACCACGGTGGCCTCCAGGTTCTCCCCGGCGGCCAGCTCCATGAAGCGGGGGGCGTCCTGGGCCTCCACCACCACGGCCATGCGCTCCTGGGACTCGCTGATGGCAAGCTCGGTGCCGTCCAGGCCCTCGTACTTCTTGGGGACGGTGTTCAGGTCGATCTCCAGGCCCTCGGCCAGCTCGCCGATGGCCACGGAGACCCCGCCGGCGCCGAAGTCGTTGCAGCGCTTGATGAGGCGGGAGGCCTCGGGGTTGCGGAACAGGCGCTGGAGCTTGCGCTCCTCGGAGGCGTTGCCCTTCTGGACCTCCGCCCCGCAGGTCTCCAGGGAGGAGAGGGTGTGGGACTTGGAGGAGCCGGTGGCCCCGCCGCAGCCGTCCCGCCCGGTGCGGCCGCCCAGGAGGATGACCACATCCCCGGGGGCGGGGCGCTCCCGGCGGACGTTGGCAGCCGGGGCGGCGGCGATCACCGCGCCGATCTCCATGCGCTTGGCGGCGTAGCCGGGGTGATAGAGCTCGTCCACCTGGCCGGTGGCCAGGCCGATCTGGTTGCCGTAGGAGGAATACCCCGCGGCGGCCTTGGTGACGATGGTCCGCTGGGGCAGCTTGCCCTGCATGGTCTCTTCAATGGGGGTGAGGGGGTTGGCCGCCCCGGTGAGGCGCATGGCGGAGTAGACATAGGACCGGCCGGAGAGGGGGTCCCGGATGGCGCCGCCCACGCAGGTGGCCGCCCCGCCGAAGGGCTCGATCTCCGTGGGGTGGTTGTGGGTCTCGTTCTTGAACAGGAGGAGCCAGTCCTCCTTGCCGTGGTCGGTGTCCACCTTGATCTTCACCGTGCAGGCGTTGACCTCCTCAGACTCGTCCAGCCGGGGCATCTTGCCCTGCTTTTTCAGGTACTTGGCCACGATGGTGCCGATGTCCATGAGGTTGATGGGCTTGGTGCGGTTCAGGCGCTTGCGGGTGTTCAGGTAGTCCTCATAGGTCTGCTGGAGGATGGGGCTCTGGAACTCCACGGCGTCGATGGTGGTCAGGAAGGTGGTGTGGCGGCAGTGGTCGGACCAATAGGTGTCGATCACCCGCAGTTCGGTGATGGTGGGGTCCCGGTCCTCGCTGCGGAAGTAGTCCCGACAGAAGCGCAAATCGTCCAGATCCATGGCCAGGCCATAGTCGGCCACCATGGCGGCAAGGCCGGCCTCGTCCAGGTCCCGGAAGCCGTTGAGGGTGGCCACCGTCTCGGGGACGGCGTAGTCCATGGCCAGGGTGTCGAAGGGCTCCAGGGAGGCCTCCCGGGCCTCCACGGGGTTGATGAGGTACTTCTTGATGGCCGCCACGTCCTCCGCCGAGAGGTTCCCGGTGAGGTGGTACACCCGGGCGGAGCGGACCAGGGGCCGCTCCCCCTGGGAGAGGATCTGGATGCACTGGGCAGCGGAATCCGCCCGCTGGTCAAACTGGCCGGGGAGGTACTCCACGGCAAAGAGGATGCCCCCCTCCGGGAGGGTGTCCGTCACCACATCCAGCTGGGGCTCGGACAGGATGGTCTTGACGCTGTGGTCAAAAAGCGCCGGGGAGATGTTCTCCACATCGTACCGGTTGAGCAGGCGCAGGCCCTCCAGGGAGGAGATCCCCAACAGGGTGCGGATGTCGCCGGCCAGGGCGTCGGCCTCGGCGGTGAGGCCGGGCCGCTTTTCTACATATACCCGATATACCATTTACTTTACCTCTTCCTCCGCCCGCAGGGCGCGGGCGCCGATGTCCTTGCGGCAGTACGCGTTCTGGAAGGTGACCCGGGCCCCCTCCTGGTAGGCCTTGTCAATGGCCTCCTTCAGGGTGTCCCCCAAAGCGGTGACCCCCAGGACCCGGCCGCCGGAGGTTTTGAGCACGCCGTCCTCCAGCTTGGCCCCGGCCACGAAGACCTCCGCGTCCAGGTCGGCGGGGATGGTGATGGGGAAGCCGGTCTCGTACTTCTTGGGATACCCCTCCGAGGCCAGCACCAGGCAGCAGGCGTGCTTGTTGCTGAACTTCACTTCGGTCTCGGCCAGGGTGCCCTTGGCGGTGGCCTCCATGATGGTGAGCAGGTCGCTCTCCAGCAGGGGGAGGACCACCTGGGTCTCCGGGTCGCCGAAGCGGCAGTTGTACTCGATGACCTTGGGCCCCTGCTCGGTGAGCATGAGGCCGAAGTAGAGGCAGCCCTTGAAGGTGCGCCCCTCGGCGTTCATGGCGTGCATGGTGGGCAGGAAGATGGTGTCCATGCACACTTTGGCCACCTCGTCGGTGTAGTAGGGGTTGGGGGCCACGGTGCCCATGCCGCCGGTGTTGGGGCCGGTGTCCCCGTCGCCGATGCGCTTGTGGTCCATGGAGGAGACCATGGGGATGACCACCTTGCCGTCGGTGAAGGAGAGGACTGAGACCTCGGGCCCGGTGAGGAACTCCTCGATGACGATGTGGCTGCCGCTCTCCCCGAAGACCTTGTCCTCCATGCAGGCACGGACGGCGTCCTCCGCCTCCTGCCGGGTCATGGCCACGGTGACCCCCTTGCCCAGGGCCAGGCCGTCGGCCTTGACCACGGTGGGGATGGGGGCGGTTTTCAGGTACTCCAGGGCCTGGTCCATGTCGTCAAAGACCTGGTACTGGGCCGTAGGAATGTGGTATTTCTTCATCAGGTCCTTGGAAAAGACCTTGCTCCCCTCCAGGATGGCGGCCGCCTTGTTGGGGCCGAAGCAGGGGATGCCCACGGCCTCCAGCCGGTCCACCGCCCCCAGGACCAGGGGGTCGTCGGGGGCCACCACGGCGAAGTCGATGGCGTTGTCCCGGGCAAAGGCGGTGATGGCGTCCAGATCCTTGGCCCCGATGCCGGTGCAGATGGCGTCGGCGGCCATGCCGCCGTTGCCGGGGGCGGCGTAGATCTGGGTGACCCGGGGGCTCTTCTTCAGGCTCTTGATGATGGCGTGCTCCCGGCCGCCGCCGCCCACAACGAGAATGTTCATGGGAATGTCCTCCTTTGCTCAGTGGTGGAACAGGCGCATGCCGGTGAAGGCCATGACCATGTTGTAGCGGTTGGCGGTGTCGATGACGTTGTCATCCCGGATGGAGCCGCCGGGCTCCACGATATAGGTCACGCCGGACTTTCTGGCCCGCTCCACGTTGTCCCCGAAGGGGAAGAAGGCGTCGGAGCCCACGGTGACCCCGGTCTGGGTCGCAATCCAGTCCTTCTTCTCCTGGGCGGTGAGGGGTTCCGGGCGAACTTTGAAG
>DXDK01000016.1 GCA_019115545.1 Candidatus Evtepia faecavium | reverse complement strand
CGACACCGATTATGGCCCCAACGCCGACGGCATCACCGACTACGATGACACGGACTACGGCCCCAACAATGATGGCGTTACCGATTACGACGATACCGACTACGGCCCCAACGCGGATGGGATCACCGACTACGACGACACGGACTACGGCCCCAACGCCGACGGCATCACCGATTACGACGATACCGACTACGGTCCCAATGCCGATGGCATCACCGACTACGACGACTGGGGCGATGACGACGACTGGTACGGCGACCCCACCGGCGAGGATCACTGGGACGACGATGACGACGGCTGGGACGACACGGACTACGACGACCGGGACGACTATGACGACTGGGACGACGATTGGGACGACTGAGCCCCTCCGCCTGCGCCACGAGGTCAAGCACCAGATCTCTCCCCAGGAGGATCTGGTGCTCGCCTCCAGGCTGGGGAAGCTCTTTCCCCGGGACGGCCACGCCGGGCCGGACGGCTCCTACCGGGTGACCAGCCTGTATTTCGACACCCCCTACGATACCGCCCTCCGGGAGAAGCTGGACGGGGTGGACCGGCGGGAGAAGTTCCGCCTGCGGTACTACGGGGAGCGCCCGGATTTTCTCAAGCTGGAGAAAAAATTTAAGGTGAACGGCCTGTGCGGCAAGCGGTCCGCCCGCCTGACCTGGTCGGAGGCGGAGCGGCTGCTCTCCGGGGAGGACGCCTTCCTTCTGGAGCGGGGGGAGCCCCTGCTGTCGGAGCTGTACCACAAGCTCCGGGGGACGCTGCTGCGGCCCAGGACGGTGGTGTGCTATGACCGGGAGGCATTCCTGTACGCCCCCGGAAACGTCCGGGTGACCCTGGACCGGGACCTGCGCACCTGCGGGGACAGCGCCGGCTTCCTGTCCCCAGGAGCCTTTCCCCTCAGGCCCCTGGAGGGGGTGACGGTACTGGAGGTCAAGTACGATGCCTTTCTCCCCGACCTGGTGCGGCTGGCCGTCCAGACGCCGGGCCGCCGGGCGGGGGCCTGTTCCAAATACGCCCTGTGCCGGCGGTTTGACTGAGAACGAAGAAAAGAGGTGTGGCTGCCATGCCCACGTTCACCTTTCAGGACATCTTCAAATCCAGCTTTCTGGAGCGGCTGGACGCGGTCTCCCTGCCGGACGCCGCCATCGCCCTGGCGCTGGCCTTCTGCCTGGGCCTGTTCATCTTCCTGGTCTATAAAAAATGCTACGCCGGGGTCATGTACGCCCCCAGCTTCGGGGTGACCCTCATCGCCCTCACCCTCATCACAACCCTGCTGATCCTGGCGGTGACCAGCAACATCGTCCTCTCCCTGGGCATGGTGGGCGCCCTGTCCATCGTCCGCTTCCGTACCGCCATCAAGGAGCCCATGGATATCGCCTTCCTGTTCTGGGCCATCGCGGCGGGCATCGTGCTGGCGGCGGGGCTGATCCCCCTGGCGGTGGTGGGCAGCCTATTTGTGGGGGTGGTGCTGCTGGTGTTCTCCCGGCAGAAGAACGGGGAGTCCCCCTACATCCTGGTGGTCCACTGCGCCGACCAGGATGTGGAGGGGCAGGTGCGCGCCCTGGTGGAGGCCCGGGTGCGGCGGCTGAATCTGAAGAGCAAGAGCGTGGCCCCGGGCCAGATCGAGCTGAACTACGAGGTGCGCCTGCGGGAGGCCGACACCGAGTTCGTCAATGAGCTGGGGGCCATGGAGGGCGTGGGGAACGTGGTGTTGGTCTCCTACAACGGGGACTACATGGGGTGAGGCCATGATCCGCCACCGGCATATCGATCTTATCTGCGGCGGGGCCATCCTATTGGCCCTGGTCCTCACCGGTCTGCTCTGCTTCGGGGAGGCTCTGGGCCTCCGGCCCGCCAGCGCCGCGCCCGGGTACGCCTCCCGCCTCTTTGACGATGGCCGGGTCCACACCGTGGACCTGCGGGTGGAGGACTGGGCGGCTTTCCTCGAAAACGCCCCGGCGGAGGAGTATATCCCCTGCACCGCGGTCATCGACGGGGAGGAATTTTACCAGGTGGGCCTACGGGCCAAGGGGAACAACTCCCTCCGGCTGACGGAGGAGTATGGTCTGTCCCGGTACAGCCTAAAACTGGAGTTCGACCACTATGTGGACGGCGGGAATTACCACGGCCTGGACAAGCTCTCCCTGGACGCCTCCTTCCAGGACAACAGCTATCTCAAAACCTGGCTGGTCTACCACATGATGGCCTACATGGGGGTGCCCGCCCCTCTGTGCAGCTATGCCTGGGTGACGGTGAACGGCACCCCCTGGGGGCTGTTTCTGGCCATCGAGGAGCCAGAGGAGGCCTTTGCCCGGCGAAACTTCGGCCCGGATCACGGAGCGCTCTACAAGCCGGACTACCGCTCCCTGAACGCGGAGAACACCGACGTGGCCCTGCGGTACATCGGCGATGACCCCGCCGCCTACCCAAACATCTTTGACAACGCCAAGTTTGACACGGACGTGGCGGACCGGGAGCGGCTGATCCAGGCCCTGCGGGTGCTGTCCACCGGGGAGGACCTGGAGACGGCGGTCAATGCGGATGAGGTGCTGCGGTATTTTGCCGTCCAGGTGTTCGTCATGAACTGGGACAGCTACCTGGGCCACACCGGGCACAACTACTTCCTCTATGAGGAGGACGGGGTGATCTCCATTCTGCCCTGGGACTACAACCTGGCCTTCGGCACCTACGCCCTGGGCATGACCGATCCCATCCGGGACCCCGACGTGCTGATCAACTGGCCGGTGAACACCCCCGCCCGGGGGGAGGTCATGCTGGAGCGGCCTCTGTATCACAATCTGATGAAAAACAGAGACTATTTTGCCCGGTACCACGCCTATTTCGGCCAACTGCTCTCGGAGTATTTCGAGAGCGGCCGGTATGAGGCAGTCATCCGGCAGGCACAGGTCATGATCGCTCCCTATGTGGAGGTCGATCCCACCGCCTTCTGCTCCTATGAGGATCATCTGCTGGCGGTGGACACGCTGCTGGAGGTGTGCCGCCTGCGCTCTGAGAGCATTCGGGGACAGCTGGAGGGGGACTACCCTATCACCCTGGCCCAACAGGGGGCGGGGGTGGACGCCTCCCATGTGGATCTGCGGGCGCTGGGGGATTTCGACGACCTGGAGGCTGCGAAGGAGCGGCAGAATGAGGCCGCGGCAATTGCGGGGGTGGAATAAGAGGGTAGCTCATATTGTTTACTGTCCCGTAAATTTTGAGCTGCCTCCGGCATAAATGGATTACATTATTTCCCTCCAAAAATTACAACGCAGACGGGCAGAAAATGCCTCCCCACTTTGTCGGCGGACGTGCCGCCGGCAAAAGAGGGGAGGCGCTTTTGACCACATTTTCAGCCACAGCGCGATGTGGAGTATACGGAAACAGGATGCTCAAAAAGTGACGGAAAGCAAGCGGATCGGAGCAGATATGGCCATAAAGCGCCCAAAATAGTTAGAAAAAATCCAAAAGGTCGCTTGGTAAGGATGAGGTCGGCGGTTCGAATCCGCCCAGCAGCTCCACTAGAACCCTTAAACCGCAACGGTTTGAGGGTTCCTATTTTTATAG
>DXDK01000102.1 GCA_019115545.1 Candidatus Evtepia faecavium | reverse complement strand
GGTGGTGGAGGGAGGTCTCCATAAAGACCTCCTGGCAGTCCAGCCGGGGCTGGCCCTCCTGGGCCTCCTTGCGGAGGTAAGCCCCGCTGGGCTGGAGGAAAGAGGCCTTGGCATTGTCCCGAAGCTGGGTGTCCAGAATGGTCTGGAGCTGGCCCTGGATCTCCCTGTCCCAGATGGGGCAGGCGATCTCCACCCGCCGCTGGAGGTTCCGGGTCATCAGGTCCGCCGAGGCGATGAAGTACTTCACCTGGTCCCCCTTGCCAAAGACATAGATCCGGGCGTGCTCCAGGTAACGGCCCACGATGCTGGTGACCTGGATGTTCTCGGTTTTCAGCAGCACCCCGGGCCGGATGCAGCAGATGCCCCGGATGATCATCTCCACCCGGACCCCCGCCTGGGAGGCCTCCTGGAGCTTGTCGATGATGTCCCGCTCGGTGATGGAGTTGGCCTTGACGCAGATGTAGCCGTCCTTCCCCTTGTCGATCTCCCCCTGGATCAGCTGGCACAGGCTGGGCTTCAGGCCCTTGGGGGCCACCAGGAGGGCCTCGTAGTCCCCCTCCAGGTTGTCGGTGAGCATGCTGCGGAAGAAGGCCGCCCCGTCGGCCCCGATGACGGGGGAGGCGGTCATGACGCTCAGGTCGGTGTACAGGGCGCTGGTCTTCTCGTTGTAGTTCCCGGTGCCCACCTGGGTGATGTAGTGGGTGCCCGCTCTGTCCTGGAGGGTGATGAGGCAGAGCTTGCTGTGGCACTTGAAGTTCTCCATGCCGTAGATCACCGTGCACCCGGCCTCCTCCAGCATTTTGGACCAGGCGATGTTGTTGGCCTCGTCAAACCGGGCCCGGAGCTCCATGAGGGCCACCACTTCCTTGCCGTTCTCCGCCGCCCGGCAGAGAATCCGGGCGATCTTGGAGGTGGAGGCCAGGCGGTAGATAGTGATCTTGATGGAGGCCACGTCCGGCCGGTCGGCGGCCTCCTCCAGGAGCTTCAGAAAGGGGTCGATGGTGTCGAAGGGGAAGAAGAGGAGCCGGTCCCGCCGGCGGATCTGGTCGATCATGGACTCCTGACGGTTCAGGTCCTCAGGCCACTGGGGCTGGTAGGGGGGATAGGTGAGCCGGGCCCGGAGGGCCTCCGGCAGCAGCTTCTCCAGCTGGTAGACGTACCCCATGGCCAGGGGGGAGCTGTCGTAGTAAATCTGCCCCGTGACCACGGTGATGATGGCGGTGAGCAGGTCCATCATGGTCTGGCTGGGCTTCTGGCCCAGCTCCAGGCGGACGATGGCCTGGTTGGCCCGCTTCTTGAGCATCTTGGTCATCAGCTGGCGGAAGTCCTCCTCCCGGTCCTCGAACTTCTCCCCGTCAAAGGAGAGGTCGGCGTTCCGGGTGGCGCTGATGACGCAGGTCTCCTCCACGGTGTACTTGCCAAAGAGCTTGGGGGCCCAGTGGCGGATGATGTTCTCCAGCCGCAGGAAGCGCCCCTGGCTGCCGGGGAGCAGGAAGATGGGGGGCAGGGCGGCGGGCAGGGGGATGAAGCCCAGGGACTTCTTGCCGCTCTTGCTGCTGAGCAAGGCGGTGACGTAGAGGGCCTTGTTGTCCAGGTGGGGGCTGGGGTGGCGCTGGCCCACGATCTGGGGGGAGAGGATGGGCAGCACGGCGGAGCGGAAGTAGTCGTCCACCTGGACCCGCTCCTGGTCGGTGAGGTCGGCGTATTCCAGGTCCACGATGCCCTCCTGGGCCAGCAGGGCGCTCACCCGCCGGAAGAGCTGGCCCTTGATCTCGATGAGGCCGGGGACCACCTCTTGGATGGCGGCCAGCTGCTCCTTGGGGCCCATGCCGCTCTTGTTGTCCACGTCCTTGGGGGAGACGGAGGCCATGTCCACCAGGCTCCCCACCCGGACCATGAAAAACTCGTCCAGGTTGCTGGTGAAGATGGAGATGAACTTCATCCGCTCCAGGGTGGGCACGGTGTCGTCGGCCCCCTCCTCCAGCACCCGCCGGTTGAAGCGCAGCCAGCTCAGTTCCCGGTTTTGGGTGTAGCTGTAATCGGTTATGACGCCTTGCGAATCTTTTGACATAGGTAACCCTCTCTCACGCCGTATTGGCTGACAATCATCTCCCCGGCGCCGAAGCCCTCCACCATCCGGCGGAGGATCAACAGACCGGGGATCATGGTGTGGATCCGCTCCGGTTCCACCTTCAAAATGAGGTCCGCCGCCGCCCGCTGGGAGGCGCACAGGGCGGCGCACACCTGCCGCAGCTGCTGGATGGAGATGCGGTTGGCGCTCTCCGGCAGGCGGCACACCCGCTTGGCCAGTTTCAGGGCGGCCCGGGAGGTCCCCCCCACGCACACCAGGGGGAGGCCCTTCTGCACCGGCTGGGCAAACAGCCCGTCGGTGGCCAGGCGGATGGCCTGCTCCATGTTCCCGATGGCCTCCCGGTTGGGGAGGATCTTCTTCACCCAATCCCGGTACAGCTTCAGGGAGCCCACGGGGCAGCTGTCCGCCGTCTCCAGCTTGCCCTTGGCGAAGCGCACCACCTCGGTGCTGGCCCCGCCGATGTCCACGAACACCCCGTCGGCCAGGTCCAGCTCCTCCATGGCGCCGGCGTAGCCGTAGCGGGCCTCCTCCTCCCCGGAGATCACCTCGATGGAAAAGCCGGTGGCCCGCTGGATGGTGTTCACCGCCTGCTCGGTGTTGCGGATGTTGCGCAGGGACGCGGTGGCAAAGACGGACACCTGAGCGATGCTCAGGGCCTCCAGGGTGTTCCGGAAGGACAGCAATCCCAGCACCGCCCGGGCGATGCCGTCCAGGCTGAGGTTGCCGTCCTCCACATAGCCGGCCAGGCCGGCCATCACTTTGTCCTTGAACAAGATGGTAAAACTGCCGGTCTCGGTGGTCTCGTAGACCGTCAGGCGCATAGAGTTCGAGCCAATGTCGATGACTGCTTGTTTCATGTTTCCCTCCTGCTCTGCCCCTGCCTGTGGACAGAAAACCCTATTTTTAGAATAGTGACTGGATGTAAAATCAAAAACCCGTTTTTTGTTAAATTCTTGGGTAGCGGGCTTTGCCCAACAATTCATGATACCGCTCCCTTACAAGGGCTGTCAAGGAAAATTCTGGCACCTCCGCCCCGCAAAAAATCCGCCCCGGCGGGGCGGATGGAGGGGCTTCTTGACAGCTTCCCGCAGACCATGGTACCATGGAGGGCTCCCAACGGAGCCAGAAAGGCACTGCGCAAAACGGCAGGCGGTTTGCCTCATCCCCGAGGAAAGGGGGTGAGAGAATGCCCGTTACCATAACGTTACATATCTTCGGATACACGGTAACGATACGGATCAAAGGCAGAAACCGCCACCCCGGCAGGTGACGGTTTCTCGTTTTTCTTGAAACTTTAACCATTGACTCGGGCAAACCGCTTGCGCCAGTGCCCTTTCTGTTTCTATCCTATCAGCCCCCCGCCGGTTTGTCAAGCCGGCGGGGGACCTTTTTTCAGCCCTGGGCCGGCGGGGTAGTGCCGCCCTGGCCGCCTCCGCCGGGGCGGCGGTGGCTCCGGCGGTGCCAGCGGGGACGGCTCTTCTTCTCCCCGCCCTCCCCGGACTTCTGGGCGGAGGCCTCCCGGTTGGGCTTCTCCTGCCGGGGGGCGGCAGAGCGGTTCCGCCCCCGGCCCCGGCTGCTCCGGCGGCGGGAGGGGGTCTCCTCCTGGTGCTCCATGGCCTCCTCGGCCAGGGCGGCCAGGCTCTGGGGATCCCCCTGTCCCTGGAGGGGCTGGCTGCGGCTGCTGCGGTGGTGG
>DXDK01000101.1 GCA_019115545.1 Candidatus Evtepia faecavium | reverse complement strand
CATAAAAAATCTCCCAAAAGAAAGTCTCCAAATCAGGGCATGTACCGGCCTCGCAGAGTTCCGCCGGCCGCAGCCGGCGGAATCCATTCCAATCTGTTTTTTGCACGGACATGCGCCGGGCAAAAAACACTTCTCAGCCCGAGAGTGCCGGCTTCGCCGGCGCGGGTCGGGCTGCATCCCCTAATTTTGGGAGGGGCCACAAACCAAACAGGCAGCCTGACACCCTCGTACACTGTCCTCCCGAACGAAGACAAAACCCGGGTGCCCCTCCCAAAATTCTTTCCTTCATCATACCAGAAACCAGGCCAGATGACAACCAAAGCCAACATCTGGCCTGTGGCGGGCAGGCCAGCGCCCTCTTTTCTGGCCTTTTGAAAATTCCCGTTTTGGCAATTTTGAAAAGGCCAGTCCTGTGCTATCCTGGGGACCATCCGGTGGGCATGCCCCGCCGGGAAATCCCATAGGATAAGGAGGCCCCTGCCCATGTCTGTCCATTCCAACGCCGCGTCCCCCTCTGGCGCCAACCAATCCGCCCAGGTGAAGGCCATCGCCATCACCGCCATCTCCCTGGTGCTGGTCTTTGTCTTTACCGCCCTGGTGAACATCCGCCTTCCCTTCGCCCCCAACGGCGGGCTGATCCACCTGGGCAACCTGCCCCTGTTCGTGGCCGCCATCCTCTTCGGCAAGCGCACGGGGATGATCGCCGGCGGCGTGGGCATGGCCCTGTTTGACCTGATGTCCGGCTGGACCCTGTGGGCCCCCTTCACCCTGGTGATCGTGGGGTGCATGGGCCTGGTGGTGGGGGCCGTGACGGAGAAGCACAAGAGCTTCCCCTTCTATATCCTGGCCATGGTCCTGGCCTGCGCCATTAAGATCGTGGGGTATTACTTCACCGAGGCCATCATCTACGGCAACCTCATCGTTCCCCTGACCTCCATCCCCGGCAACCTGATCCAGGTGGGGGTGGCCGCCGTGCTCACCCTGGTGGTCATCCATCCCCTCCGCCTGGCGGTGGAGCACACCGGGCTGGGGCGGTAAAAATGCAGTCTCTCCTCCATTCTTGCCCGGGAAACCCCCGGATACCCCTGCAATTTCCGCGTCTTTTTGCAACCTCCCTTTTTTCGTCCTTCATTTCTCGCCCCTTTGGGGAATTTTGTGGGATGGCGCTAATTTCTCCGGTTTTTTTTCAAAATAATTGTTGCATTTATGGGTTATCCGTGGTATACTTTCAAATGCAACTGGAGGAGTGGGCAAACCCCGCCGCCCCCGGTGCAAGTATCCTTGTATTTTTCGCCTGCCGCGTGTCAGGCAAAAATAAATCATCAAAGAAGGAGCCAAACCATCATGAATGCTTACATCGAAAGCGTTATTGAGACCGTTAAGAAGAAGCACGGCAACGAGCCCGAGTTCGTGCAGACCGTGGAAGAGGTTCTGACCTCCCTGGACCCCGTCATCTCCGCTCACCCCGAGTACGAGGCCGTTGACCTGCTGGGCCGCCTGGTCGAGCCCGAGCGTATGTTCACCTTCCGTGTTGTGTGGACCGACGACGCCGGCAAGCCCCACACCAACATCGGCTATCGCTGCCAGTTCAACGGCGCTCTCGGCCCCTACAAGGGCGGCCTGCGCTTCCAGCCCAACGTGTATCCCGGCATCGTGAAGTTCCTGGGCTTCGAGCAGATCTTCAAGAACTCCCTGACCGGCCTGCCCATCGGCGGCGGCAAGGGCGGCTCCGACTTTGATCCCGCCGGCAAGTCCGACGCCGAGATCATGCGGTTCTGCCAGAGCTTCATGACCGCTCTGTATCGTTACATCGGGCCCGACATCGACGTTCCCGCCGGCGACATGGGCGTGGGCGGCCGTGAGATCGGCTACCTGTATGGCCAGTATCGCCGCCTGAAGGGCACCTTCGAGAACGGCGTGCTCACCGGCAAGGGCCTGTCCTATGGCGGCTCCCTGGCCCGTCCCGAGGCCACCGGCTACGGCGCTGTCTACTATCTGGTGGAAGTGCTGAAGCACGAAGGCGAGGACATCAAGGGCAAGACCATCGCCGCTGCCGGCTTCGGCAACGTGACCTGGGGCATCTGCAAGAAGGCCAAGGAGCTGGGCGCCAAGGTCATCACCCTGTCCGGCCCCGACGGCTATGTCTACGATCCCGACGGTGTGTCCACCGACGAGAAGGTCGAGTACCTGCTGGAGATGCGTGCTTCCGGCCGCAACGTGGTCAAGGATTATGCCGACAAGTTCGGCGTGGAGTTCTTCCCCGGCCAGAAGCCCTGGGGCGTGAAGGCCGACATCATCATGCCCTCCGCCATGCAGAACGACGTCAACATGGAGCAGGCCAAGAAGATCGCCGAGTGCGGTGCTAAGTACTACATCGAGGTGGCCAACATGCCCACCACCAACGACGCTCTGGCTTTCCTGATGCAGCAGAAGCACATCATCGTGGCTCCCTCCAAGGCCGTCAACGCCGGCGGCGTGGGCGTGTCCGCCATGGAGATGTCCCAGAACTCCGAGCGTCTGTCCTGGACTGTTGATGAGGTCGACGGCCAGCTGAAGAAGATGATGGAGACCATCCACAGAGTCTCTGCCGAGGCTGCTGAGGAGTATGGCCTGGGTTACAACCTGGTGGCTGGCGCCAACATCGCCGGCTTCAAGAAGGTTGCCGAGGCTATGATGGAGCAGGGCATCTTCTAATTGAGATTCCCCTCTCATCCAACGCGACAATAACGCAACAAGAAGGACCTGGCCGGTTGGCCAGGTCCTTTTTTGTGGTTTGGGCGGGGGCCTGGCCGTCATCGGCAGGTGGTCCCGTCAGGACCGTCGCAGGCTCAACCCTGCGGCGTGGTCCCCCGCCCCTGTCCGGGGCGGGGATCCAGGCTTTCTCTATGAGAAAGCCCGGACGCAAAGAGTCGCAGGGGGGAACCCCCTGCACCCCCGAAAACAAAACCGCTCGCTGGGGCTCGCTCCATCTTTTGGGTTGTGTGCCCTCTGCCACGGTCTCTTTCTGGCTTAGGTTCACCAGACCAGATTTGGAAACGCATATTCGGAGAATATGTTTTGGCTGGATATTGCTCTGTGAAAAATCCAGCCAAAGAAAATCCCAAGAAAGAAAGTCCCCAAATCAGGGCACGTAGGTGGGTCACGATAAAACCCTCAACCGTTCCGCTGCGTCTCTATCCCAAAAGATGGAGCGAGCGAGCAGCGAGCGGTCTTGAGAATTGGGGGTGCAGGGGGAACCCCCTGCGATTCTTTCCCCCTGCTTTCTTATAAAGAAAGCAGGGCCCCCGCCGGGTAGGCGGGCCCCCCGGGGCGCTGCGCCCCGAGGTGGGTAAGAGCCCCCACCGCCCGTAGGGTACCCACCATCGGGGGAGGCCCCCCGGCCCCACGTGGCAGGGCACAACCTGCGCCGGTCCAGGGCGGCACGGCCTCCCGCCGCCGGGCCCCCCGGTGGGCCTCACTCCACCGGATTCTCCAGCACCCCGATGCCGTCGATCTCGCAGCGGACCACGTCCCCGGCCTTCAGGAATTTGGGCGGGTCAAAGCCCATCCCCACCCCGGCGGGGGTGCCGGTGGCGATGACGGTGCCCGCCTGGAGGGTCATCCCCCGGGAGAGCTCCTGGAGGATGTGGGGGATGGAGAAAATCAGCTGGTCGGTCACCGCCTCCTGGCGCAGCTCCCCGTTGACCCAGGCCCGGATGGCCTGGGCGGGGGGCCAGGCGAACTCCTCCCGGGTGACGATGCACGGCCCCATGGGGGCGAAGCCGTCCAGGCTCTTGCCAAAGTACCACTGCTTGTGCCCCGTCTGGAGGTTCCGGGCGGACACGTCGTTGAGGATGGTGTAGCCAAAGACGCAGTCCATGGCGGTCTCCTGGGTGACGTTGCGTGCGTCCTTGCCCAGGACCACCGCCAGCTCCACCTCGTAGTCCAGGCTGTCCACCAGGTCAAAGTGGCCGGGGATGGGCGCCCCCGGGCCGGGGCAGCGGCTGGCCCGCTTGGCGAAGTACACCGCCTGCCCCTCCCGGGTGAAGGCAGCGGGGTCGAACTGCTCGGCCTCGGCCTTGTGGGCCCGGTAGTTCATCCCCAGGCAGATCACGTCCTGCCGGGGGTGGGGGATGGGAGCCAGGACGGTCACGTCCCCCAGGGAAAACTCCCCCCGCCCCTTGGCCGCCCGGGCCAGGACCTGGTCCCGGTGGTCCGGGGCGTCCATGAGCAGGTGGTTCATGGTCTCGTAAGGCAGGGGGGTGAGCCACCCCGGCTGGGATTCCAGGCAGACCAGGGGCCGGTTCTGCCAGGATACGGTGTAGAGTTTCATGGGTGTTGCCTCCTTGCTGTCATTGGTGTGTGGGGGATGGTTACCCCTCCTCCCACCGGTCCACCGCCTGGATGAGGGCCTGGATGGCCGCCGGCTCCGTGGCCCAGCTGGTGCAGAGGCGCACGGCGGTGTGGTCCTGGTCCACCTTCTTCCAGAAGGAGAAGGCGAAGTCGGCCTCCAAGTGCTCCACCAGCTCGTCGGGGAGGATGGGGTACTGCTGGTTGGTGGGGGAGTCGTAGAGCATGGCATACCCCCGCTCCTCCAGGGCCCGGCGGAGGTCCAGGGCCAGCCGGTCCGCCCGGCGGGCCAGGTCGAAGTAGAGGCCGTCCTCCAGCATGGCCTCGAACTGGACCCCCAGCAGCCGGCCCTTGGCCAGCATCCCCCCGTGCTGCTTGAGATGGTACCGGAAGTCCCGCTGGAGGGCGGGGTGGGCCAGGACCAAGGCCTCCCCAAAGAGGAGCCCCTGCTTGGTGCCCCCCAGGTAGAAGGCATCGCACCGGCGGGCCAGGTCGGGGAGGGTCATGTCGCAGGCGGGGCTCATCAGGCCGTAGCCCAGCCGGGCCCCGTCCACATAGAGGAAGAGGCCGCAGTCCTGGCAGGTCTGCCAGAGGTCGTCCAGCTCCGCCAGGGAGTAGAGGGTGCCGTTCTCCGTGGGCTGGGAGAGGTAGACCATCCCCGGCTGGACCATGTGCTCCCGGGTCTCGTCCTGCCAGTGGGCCTCCCACACCCGGCGGACGTCCAGGGCGGTGAGCTTCCCGTCGGCGCTGGGCACCGCCAGGACCTTGTGGCCGGTGGCCTCGATGGC
>DXDK01000100.1 GCA_019115545.1 Candidatus Evtepia faecavium | reverse complement strand
AGATCACCGGCGTGGCCCTGGGCAACGCCACCATCGTGGCCACCATGAACGGCGAGACCGTGGCCACCCAGACCGTCACGGTGGTGGACACCGCCCCCGGCGTGCTGGCCATCCGGGTGACGGAGGACGAGGTCACCATCCGCTCCGGCGAGACCTACACCATCGACGCCACCGTGGAGATGGAGGAGGGCCTCCCCGCCGCCTCCATCGACTGGAGCAGCAACAACACCGCCGTGGCCACCGTCAGCGAGGACGGCACCATCACCGGCCGGGACGTGGGCAACGCCATCATCAAGGGCGTGGCCGGGGAAAAGACGGTGGAGATCGCCGTGGAAGTGGTGGAGAACCCCAACTCCGAAACGCACGACCCCGCCCAGGACGTGGGCCAGGAGCCTGAGGAGGGCGCCGATACCGGCACCGAGGGCACCGGCACCACCACCGGCGGCACGGGCGGCACCACCGACACCGGAGACACCGGCACCACCGGCGGCACCACCGACACCGAGGGCACCGGCACCACCGGCGGCACCACCGACACCGGGGACACCGGCACCACCGAGGGCGCCGGCACCGGGGAGGAATAACCCAGAAACGCCACAGGCGGGCCCCTTTTCGGGCCCGCCTGTTTTGCACAGAGGAGGTCGCAAGATGAAAAAGATCGCATGGATCGGTGTGGGGATCATGGGAACGCCCATGGTGGAGCACCTGCTGAAGGCGGGGTTCCAGGTCCACATCACCGCCCGGAACCGGGCAAAAGTGGAGGGCGTGATCCAGGCCGGGGCGGTGTTTCACGACACCATCGGCCAGTGCGTCCAGGGGTGCCAGGCCGTGGTGACCATGGTGGGCTATCCCAAAGACGTGGAGGAGGTCTACTTCGCCCCGGGGAACATCCTGGACCGGGCGGAGGCGGGGGCCTATCTCATCGACATGACCACCACCAGCCCCGCCCTGGCCCAGCGCCTGGCGGCGGAGGGGACCAAGCGGGGCTTCCGGGTGCTGGACGCCCCGGTCACCGGCGGGGACGTGGGGGCCCGGGCGGGGACCCTCTCCATCCTGGTAGGGGGCGCGGCGGAGGACTTTGCCGCCTGCCTGCCCCTCTTCCAGGCCATGGGGACCAACATCACCCACCAGGGGGGGCCCGGCTGCGGCCAGCACGCCAAGCTGGCCAACCAGATCATGATCGCCGGGACCCTCTCCGGCCTGTGCGAGGCGGTGGCCTATGCCCGGGCCCAGGGGCTGGACGGGGAGAAGCTCCTGGCTGCCCTGGCCACCGGGGCGGCGGGGAGCCGCCAGCTGGACACCCTGGGGGGCAAGATCCTGGCCGGGGACGACGCGCCGGGGTTTTACCTCAAGCACTTCGTCAAGGACATGGGCCTGGCCCGGGAGGAGGCCCGCTCCGCCGGCCTCACCCTGGAGGTGCTGGAGCAGGCCCTGGCCAGCTGCGCCGCCCTGGAGGCCGCCGGCCTGGGGGAGCGGGGGACCCAGGCCCTCATCCACCACTACCAGCCCAAGCCCTGACCGGGCAAGGCCGCAAAAGGCCCTGCTCCGCCGTTGCCGCACGGCGGGGCAGGGCCCGTTTGCTTATCCCCGGAAGAACCCGATGGAGGGGTTCATCAGGTCGAAGATCACGATGAACAGGAAGGCGCCGGTCACCACGCACAGGCAGGTGAACAGCCGCTGGAGCCAGGTGTTCTTGGAGGCGATCATCTCCTCGTAGAGGCGGAGGATCTCCTGGCTGGCCTGGGCCTTTTTCTCGGCGGGGGGAGTCTCCTCCTGGATACCCACCAGCTCGTCCAGGGAGCCGTCCATGGCCATCACCAGGTCGCAGACGGTCTGGAAGCTGGGGTTGTCTGTCTGCCCGGAGAGGATGCGGTTGATGGTCCCCACCGGGACGCCGGACAGGTCGGAGAGCTGCTGGGTGGTGAGCTTCCGCTTCTCCTTCAAAAGCTTCAATTGGGTGGCAAGCATCATGTTTATCACCTGTGAGCAAGGATTTTATCAGATGTGAGCAGATCTCAAGGGGCCTGCCTATCCCTGTTCTTGACGAATTCCGTCGGATTTTGTACCATACCTACAGAAAGTTCTCCACGGAATCCACAAGGGGGACCGGCGGGGAACAGGAAAATTCTGTCAAACCAAACAGGGCGGCCAGGGTATGGGCCCGCTTCCAGTATACCATCCCCCAGGACCCCCTGTAAAGAAGGATTTTGCACGAAAGGAGCCGGTAGGATGACCGAGCGCAGAGAAATTTGGTCCGCCGGAAGCCCTGTCCAGGCGGTGCGGTACCAGGCGGTGTGTTCCCCTCTGGAGGACAACCCCGAGGTGGCCTGCACCTACGGCTTGGCCTGCCTGGGCGACTGCCAGGGCACCTGGGTCCAGATGGACCTCATCGAGGACGTCTCCCCCAGCCGGGACAATGTCCTCCACCTGGCCAGCTGTTTCAACCGCCTGGGGCTCTCCCCCCTCCACTTCCGGGACGCGGTGCTGGACAGCCTCAATGGATGATCCCCCCAGACCTCATATTCTGACACAGATACCCCATCCCCAGCGAAAGGGACGGCCGCCCAACCCCTCCGGGCGGCCGTTCCTTTTGCTTTTTTTGGGGAAAAAGCGGGGCTTTTTCCCCAAAAGGGGAGGGCCCACCCCCTCCGGGCGGGGGGATTTGTTTTTTTCGGGGAAACGGGGGGCGCTTTTCCCCGAAAAGGGGCATAGGATGAAAGTGGGGGCAAAAAAAGTGTCAGAAATCGAAAAAAATTCCGGATTCCTCTTGCAAATATGCAGGATTCTTACTATAATACTTCATCGAGAAAAATGTGAAGCAAAAAATCTATGTTTGGAGGCCTGCCACCTATGAAACCCCTTTCCACCTTAGCCCAGTCTGTTCGGGCATCCACTACCATGGCCATCGACACCCAGTTTAAAAAGATGCGTGCCGAGGGCATCGACGTCATCGGCTTCAGCGTGGGGGAGCCGGATTTCCCCACCCCGGAGCACATCAAGCAGGCCGGGATCCGGGCCATTGAGAACAACCAGACCACCTACACCCCCACCCCCGGCACCCTGGCCGTGCGGGAGGCCGTGTGCCAGCGGATGCGGGAGGACTGGGGCCTGGAATACACCCCTGAGGAAGTAGTGGTCACCGGCGGGGGCAAGCCGGTGCTGTACACCGCCCTGAAAGCCCTGGTGAACCCGGGGGACGAGGTCATCCTCCCCGCCCCCTACTGGGTGAGCTACCGGGAACTGATCCAGATGGTGGGGGGCGTCCCCGTGGTGGTGGAGACCACCGAGGAGAGCGGCTTCAACCTCACCGCCGACCAGCTCCGGGGGGCCATCACCCCCAAGACCAAGGCCCTGCTCCTGAACAGCCCCTCCAACCCCACGGGGATGATCTACAGCCGGGAGCACCTGGAGGCCCTGGCCCAGGTCTGCCAGGAGGCCGACCTCTATGTCATCGCCGACGAGATGTACAGCAAGCTGGTCTTTGACGGCAAGGAGTTCGTCTCCTTCCCCACCCTCTCCGCCGACGCCAAGGCCCGCACCATCCTGGTCAACGGCGCCTCCAAGACCTATGCCATGACCGGCTGGCGGATCGGCTTTGCCGCGGCCAGCCGGGAGATCATCCAGCTCATGAGCAACTACCTCAGCCACAGCCTGTCGGGGACTTGCTCCATCGCCCAGGCCGCCGCGGCGGAGGCCTTTGGCGGCTCCCAGGCGGAGATCGAGACCATGCGCCAGGCCTTTGAGGAGCGGCGCAACTACCTCTACGAGCGCATGTCCAAGATCCCCGGGGTCCACCCGGTGCGCTCGGAGGCCACCTTCTATATGCTCATGAACCTGTCTGAGCTTATCGGCAAGACCCTCTACGGGGTGGAGATCCACGACGCCGACGACTTCGCCAACCTCTTCCTGAAGGAGGGCCTGGTGGCGGTGGTGCCCTGCACCGGCTTCGGGGCCCCGGAGTATGTCCGCTGGTCCTTCGCCGTGTCCATGGAGAACATCCAGAAGGGCCTGGACCGGTTGGAGAAGTTCTTAGCCAACGGCTGAGGTTTGCAGTGCGGCCCCTTTGGGCCGGGCCGTTTATGTTCAGCGCAGGCTCAATCCTGCCACGTGGTCCCCGCCCCTGTCCGGGGCGGGGATCCAGGCTTTCTCTAAGAGAAAGCCCGGACGCAAAGAGTCCCAGGGAGGAAAAGGTTTTTCCTCCCTGGACCCACCTTTTCTGATTTGCAAGAACCGGGGGAGGTGGGCTTTTCTTTTTCCCACAAACTTAACACCGACGCCCGTAACGGCCCGCCCCCAGCTGGGCGGGCTGGGGGGGCGTGGGTCAGTAGACGGAGGGAAAGGGTCTGGAAAATCCAGCAAAATTATTTTTTCCCAGAGAAAGTTTCCAAATCAGGGCCCGTACATGGGTCACGAAAAAGACCCGCTATCGTTCCGCTGCGTCTCCCAACCCAAAAGATGGAGCGAGCGAGCAGCGAGCGGCCTTAAAAGTCCGGGTGCAGGGCGGAGCCCTGCGATTCTTTCCCCCTGCTTTCTTATAAAGAAAGCAGGGCCCCCGCCGGGCAGGCGCCCCCCCGGGGCGCTGCGCCCCGAGGTAGGTAAAAGCCTGGACCACCCGCAGGGTCCGTACCAACAGGGGTGAGGCCCCCGGCCCCACGTTACAGGTCTGCCCCTGCGCCGGCCCTGGCGGGGCCTCCCCGTCTGAAAATCAGACAAAGAAAGCGCACCCGCCTCCGGGTGCGCTTTCTTCCTCTCTTTGTCAGCAGGGGAAGGGGCCTCAGCCCTCGATCTCCCGGATGAGGTTGACCATCTCCACGGCGCTCAGGGCGCAGTCGTAGCCCTTGTTGCCGGCCTTGGTGCCGGCGCGCTCGATGGCCTGCTCGATGGTGTCGGTGGTGAGGACCCCGAAGAGCACGGGGATCTGGCTCTGGAGGGACACCTGGGCGATGCCCTTGGAGACCTCGGCGCAGACGTAGTCGTAGTGGCTGGTGCTGCCCCGGATGACGGCCCCCAGGCAGATCACGGCGTCGTACTTGCCGCTGGCGGCCAGCTTGGAGGCGATGAGGGGGATCTCAAAGGCCCCGGGCACCCAGGCCAGGTGGACGTCGTTTTCCTGCACTCCGTGGCGGCTGAGGCCGTCCATGGCCCCGCCGATGAGCTTGGAGGTGATGAACTCGTTGAACCGGGCGGCCACGATGGCCACCTTCATGCTTTTTGCTACCAGGCTTCCCTCATAGGTTTTCATTGTGGTGTTCCTCCTAAGTGATGATATATAGTGGTGTGGTTTATTCGTAGTTGAGGATGTGGCCCATCTTCTTCTGCTTGGTCTTCAGGTAGAACAGGTCGTGGGGGGTGGCGGCCATCTGGATGGGCACCCGCTCCTTGATCTCCATGCCGAAGTCGGCCAGCTGATAGACCTTGTCGGGGTTGTTGGTGAGCAGGCGGAGGGTCTTGGCCCCCAGGTCCCGGAGGATCTGGGCGCCGATGTAATACTCCCGCAGGTCCCCGGCAAAGCCCAGGGCCAGGTTGGCCTCCAGGGTGTCCATCCCCTGGTCCTGGAGGGCATAGGCCCGCAGCTTGTTGATCAGGCCGATGCCCCGGCCCTCCTGGCGCATGTAGAGGAGGATGCCCCGGCCTTCCTTCTCGATCTGGCTCATGGCGGCGGCCAGCTGCTGGCCGCAGTCGCACCGCAGGGAGCCGAAGGTGTCCCCGGTGAGGCACTCGGAGTGGACCCGGCAGAGCAGGTCCTGGCCGTCGCCGATCTCCCCCTTCACCAGGGCCACGTGGTGCTGGCCGTTGAGCTTGTTGACATAGCCGTAGGCCATGAAGTCCCCGTACTTGGTGGGCATCTTGGTGACGGTGACCCGGTCCACCAGCACCTCGTGGCGCTTGCGGTAGTTCTGCAGGTCCCGGATGGTGATGAACTTCAGGTCCCACTGCTTGGCCATCTCCTGCAGTTCACTGGAGCGCATCATGGTGCCGTCGTCCCGCATGATCTCGCAGCACAGGCCCACTTCCTTCAGCCCGGCCAGGCGCATCAGGTCCACGGTGGCCTCGGTGTGGCCGTTGCGCTCCAGCACGCCGTTGTCCTTGGCCAGCAGGGGGAACATGTGGCCGGGGCGGCGGAAGTCCTCGGGCTTGGCGTCGGGGTCCACGCACTTCCGGGCGGTGAGGCCCCGCTCCGCCGCGGAGATCCCCGTGGTGGTGTCCACGTGGTCGATGGAGACGGTGAAGGCGGTCTCGTGGTTGTCGGTGTTCCGGGTGACCATCTGGGGGAACTGGAGCTTCCGGACGTACTCATAGGACATGGGCATGCAGATCAGGCCCTTGCCGTGGGTGGCCATGAAGTTCACATTCTCCGTGGTGGCAAACTCGGCGGCACAGATGAGGTCCCCCTCGTTCTCCCGGTCGGGGTCGTCGGTGCAGAGGATCATCTTCCCCTGGCGCAGGTCCTCCAGGGCCTCTTCGATGGTGTTGTACTGAAACATATTGGCTGCTCCTTTCCTTGGTCAAAACCCGTAACGGGTCAGAAATTCTCGGGTGATCCCCCCGCTGGCGGGATGGGGGGCGGCTTCCGGGGCGGGCTGGAGAAGTTTCTCCACGTATTTGCCGATGATGTCGGTTTCCAGGTTCACCCGGTCCCCCACCTTCCGGTCGGCCAGCACGGTGACGGCCACGGTGTGGGGGATGGCGGAGATGGCGAAGCTGGTCCCGTCCACCCGGGCCACGGTGAGGCTGATGCCGTCGATGGCGATGGAGCCCTTCTCCACCACGTAGCGGAGGATCTCCGGCCCGGCGGCGATGGTGTACCAGATGGCGTTGTCGTCCCGCTGGATGTTCTGCACGGTGCCCACCCCGTCCACGTGGCCGGCCACGATGTGGCCGCCGAAGCGGCCGTTGGCCGCCATGGCCCGCTCCAGGTTCACCCGGCTGCCCGGGCGCAGGGCGGCCAGGGCGGAACGGTTCAGGGTCTCGTGCATCACGTCGGCGGTGAAGGACGCGGCGGTGAAGGACGTGGCGGTGAGGCAGACGCCGTTGACGGCGATGCTGTCCCCCAGGTGAATGTCCTCCAGGACCACCTGGGCGGCGATCTCCAGCACGGCGCTGTGGGGGCCTTTGCGGATGGCCTTCAGGGTGCCCACCTCTTCCACGATGCCGGTAAACATCAGTCAGCCACCTCGCTTTCCAGCAGAATGTCCTCCCCCAGGCGGGTGAGGGTGGGGGGCTTCAGCCGCAGGGCCTGGTCGGGGTGGGGGAACCCCTGGCCCCCCACGGGGGACTTGGCCTCCTGCCCCCCTAGGATCTTGGGGGCGAGGTAGGCCTGGACCTTGTTCACGATCCCCGCCTGGACCGCCGACCAGTGGAGGGCGGCCCCGCCCTCCAGCAGGACGCTGTCCACCTCCATCTCCCCCAGCCGCTCCAGCAGGGCGGGGAGGCTCACATGCCCCCGGGCGGAGGGGAGGGGGAGGATCTGGCAGCCCTTCTCCTCATAGGGGGCGAAGAGGCGGTGCTGGGTGACGCAGGTGGCGATGCAGGTGGGGACGGTCCTGGCGCTCTCCACCACCTGGGCGGTGAGGGGGGTGCGCAGGTGGGTGTCGCAGACGATCCGCAGGGGGTTGCGGCCCCCCTCGATGCGGCAGGTGAGCTGGGGGTCGTCGGCGATCACCGTGTCCACCCCCACCAGGATGGACCGGAACCGGTTGCGCTGGGTGTGGACGTGGCGGCGGGCTTCTTCCCCGGTGATCCACTGGGAGGCGCCGGTGTAGGCCGCCAGCTTCCCGTCCAGGGTCATGGCGTACTTCAGCACCACATAGGGTTTCCCCGTGCGGATGTAGTGGAAGAACACGTCGTTGAGGGCCCGGCACTCCGCCTCCAGGACGTGCTCGGTCACCTTAACCCCATGGGCCCGGAGAATGTCCAGCCCCTTGCCGGCCACTTTGGGGTTGGGGTCCCCGGAGCCCACCACCACGTGGGCGATGCCGGCGGCCAGGATGGCGTCGGTACAGGGGGGCTGGCGGCCCTGGTGGCAGCAGGGCTCCAGGGTCACGTACATGGTGGCCCCGGCGGGGTCCTCGGTGCAGGCGGCCAGGGCGGCCCGCTCGGCGTGGAGCTCCCCGCACAGGGCGTGGTACCCCTGGCCGATGATCCGCCCGTCCTTCACGATGACGGCCCCCACCATGGGGTTGGGGCTGGTCCAGCCGGCCCCCTTCCGGGCCAGGTCCAGGGCCAGGGTCATGTAGTCTTGCGCTGTCATAGGCGTTGTCACCTCGCTGAGAAAAAACAAAAAGCGCTCGGAAGCGAACCTCCAGAGCGCGTCAAACAAGCCGCAGGCGCCCTGCGCCTGTGCCATGAAAAAGCCCCGGAATGAAAACCATCCCAGAGCGCACTTCCACGGCAAACAGACGCGGGGGGACCCGCGCATACCTTGCCCATCTTCTTCCATCCAGACTATACTGTCGGTTTTGGAATTACACCAAATCCTGCCGTTGCCGGCTCGCGGACTATACCGCCGATCGGGAATTTCACCCTGCCCTGAAGATCGCTGTTCAGTTGTCTGCGTATAACCTACTCCCGCCGGGGCCGCTTGTCAAGAGGGGCGGGGGAGGGTGGCCGGAATTTTGTGATTTGCCACAAATTCCGGCGAAAAAAGGCGGCGCTATTGCCGCGAAACCACAACGCCCCAGCCCCCCTGCCCGGGGACGAAAAAAGCGGCCCTTTCCACAGGAAAGCGCCGCTGAGGGGGGAGAAAGCGGACCGGCTGCCCCCAAAGGGGCAGCGAAAAAGGAGGAAAGATCGGCGGGACACGCCTGTGGTGCAGGAAGACAGAAAGAGAGAGCGTAAAGAGGCTGCCGCATCCCACCAGAAAAAAGGTCCGCTTGTTCCAAAGAACACTTTCATTGTAGGAAAAAGTAGGAAAAAAGTCAAGGCAAAGGGGGAAAAAAGGCGACGAAAAACCGGGAGAAATTCCCTAGAAAAACTGTGAGTATTTTTTGGAGAGGGGACCGCCCCTGGCCGGGGGAAAGTTTGTGCAACTTTTTTTGTCAAAAGGTGTACGTTTCCGTACACCCATGGGCCATGTTTGGGGGTAGGGTGAGGGGGCTCTTGGTGCGCCCGGAACCGGAAAACCGGGGCGCTGCCGGGGCGGGAGCGGAGGAAGGGCTCCCCCCGGAAACATCCCCGCCCGGGCAGGGGCGTGGGGAGTTTTCCACATCCAGTTATCCACACCCGGGGCCGGATTTGACCCCGGTCCGGATTTGGTCACCCCGGGTCCAGATTCGGACCGGGGTGGGTCCAAATTTGGCCCCTGTATAGTAAATCAAGTAAATAAACAAGTAAATTAATCAAGCAAATTGCTTAGGGGGCGGGGATTTGCCTGTGGAAAAGTCGGGGGATGTGGAAAACTTTCCTCCAGGAAGCTGCCCCGGAAAGCCGGCGGGCCGGGCGGGGGAAATCCTGGAAAACCGTTGTTTACTTTTTCCCCGAGATATAGTAAAATATCCCCATGAGAATGCCCCCCTTCCCAGGGGCTTGCGCAGGCCCGGTCTCTCCGGGCCGGGGAGGTATGTATGGAACAACCAAAGTATCAGCGGGTCCTGCTGAAGCTCAGCGGGGAGGCCCTGGCCGGGGAGGCCGGCCGGGGGATCGACTTCCCCTTCGTCCGCCAGGTGTGCCAGGTGGTGAAAGCCTGCGCCAGCCGCGGGGTCCAGGTGGGCCTGGTGGTGGGCGGCGGCAACTACTGGCGGGGGGTGAAGGACGGCGGCGGCCAGATGGAGCGCTCCCGGGCCGACCAGATGGGCATGCTGGCCACGGTGATGAACAGCCTGGCCCTCCAGGACGTGCTGGAGCAGGTGGGCCAGCCCGCCCGGGTGCTCACCTCCATCCCCATGGGGCCGGTGGGGGAGATCCTCTCCCGGCCGGCAGCCGACCGGTACCTCCGGGCGGGGGAAGTGGTGCTCTTTGCCGGGGGCACCGGCAACCCCTACTTCTCCACCGACACGGCCGCCGTCCTCCGGGCGGCGGAGATCCAGGCGGACATGATCCTCCTGGCCAAAAACATCGACGGCGTCTACAGCGCCGACCCCAGGAAAGACCCCGGCGCCGTGAAGTACGACGCCATCTCCTATGACCGGGTGCTGGCCGACCAGCTGCAGGTGATGGATCTCACCGCCACCTCCCTGGCCATGGAGAACCACATCCCCGTGATGATCTTCGCCCTGGCGGATCCCCAGAACATCCTCCGGGCGGTGATGGGAGAGAGAATCGGAACCATTGTTGAGGAGGAAAGAACATGAACGAGATGATCCAACCCTACGACAGCAAAATGCAGAAGACCATCGACGTGGTCGTCAGCGACTTCGCCGGCGTCCGGGCCGGCCGGGCCAACGCCGCGGTGCTGGATAAGATCACCGTGGAGTACTACGGCACCGAGACCCCCATCCACCAGGTGGCCTCCATCTCCACCCCCGACCCCCGGACCCTGCTGATCCAGCCCTGGGACGGCACCCTGCTCAAGGCGGTGGAAAAGGCCCTGCTGGCCTCCGACCTGGGCATCAACCCCCAGAACGACGGCAAGGTCATCCGCCTGATCTTCCCCCAGCTCACCGAGGAGCGCCGTAAGGAGCTCACCAAGCAGGTGAAGAAGTACGGCGAGGGGGGCAAGGTGGCCATCCGCAACATCCGCCGGGACGCCATGGAGAAGTTCAAGGGCCTGAAGAAGAAGTCCGAGATCACCGAGGACGACTTCGACGAGCTGGAGGCCGACCTCCAGAAGCTCACCGACAAGCGCTGCAAGGAGATCGACGACCTCACCGCCAAGAAGGAAGCCGAGCTCATGGCGGTGTGATCCATGGCTTTCTGGAACCGCAAAAAGAACCCGGCGGCGGGGGAGGGCGTTGACCTCTCCCGCCTGCCCCGGCATGTGGGCATCATCATGGACGGCAACGGCCGCTGGGCGAAAAAGCGGGGCCTGCCCCGCACCGCCGGCCACGCCGCCGGGGCGGAGACCTTCCGCACCATCGCCTACTACTGCCGGGACATCGGCATTCCCTACCTGACGGTGTATGCCTTCTCCACGGAGAACTGGAAGCGCCCGGCGGAGGAGGTCTCCGCCATCATGGACCTGCTGGGCAAGTACCTCCAGGAAGTGCTGGAGAAGATGGAGCGGGACGGCTTCCGGGTCCGCTTCTTCGGGGACCTGGACCCCCTGCCCCCGGCCCTGCGGGGGCTGTGCCTCCAGGCCGAGGAGAAGGCCGCCGGCCTCACCGGCCAGCGCCATCAGGTGAATATCTGCCTCAACTACGGCGGCCGGGACGAGATCCTCCGGGCCGCCCGGGCCTGGGGGCGGGAGGTGCTGGCCGGCCGGCAGAGCATCGACGATCTCACCGACGAGGTCTTTTCCCGCTACCTGGACAGCCGGGGCATGCCCGACCCGGACCTGATCATCCGCCCCAGTGGGGAGCTGCGTCTGTCCAACTTCCTTCCCTGGCAGTCGGCATACGCGGAGCTGTATTTTACCGACGTGCTCTGGCCGGATTTTACCCCTGGGGTGTTGGACCAGGCCCTTCTGGCCTACCAGGGGCGCCAGCGCAGATTTGGAGGCGTGTAACCATGAGAAACCGTATTCTGGTGGCATGCATCGGCGTGCCGTTGATCCTGGTGGTGCTGTTTGTGCTGCCGGACCCCTTTACCCCTGCCCTGATTGCCGTGCTGTCGGTGGTGGCCACCTATGAGGCCCTCCACGCCATCGGCATGAACCACCCCCGCATCGCCCTGTACACCGCCCTGGTGGCCCTGGCGGTGCCCTTCTGGGTGTACTTTGGCGAGTCCCGGCCCATCGGCCTGGCGGTGCTGCTGGCCTACCTGGTGGTGGTCTTTGCCGAGGGCTTCGGCAGCCACCTGCGGGTGAAGATCGACCGGGTGGGGGCGGGGCTGTTCTTCGCCTTTGTGATCTCCTACTGCCTGTCCTCGGTGGTGCGGGTGGGGAACCTGGAGCTGCGGGACAGCTACGTGTTCCTCCCTATCCTGCTGCCCTTTGTGGTGGACGCCGGGGCCATGTTCGTGGGGATGTTCCTGGGCAAGCACCACTTCGCCCCCGAGCTCTCCCCGAAAAAGACGGTGGAGGGCTCCGTCGGCGGCCTCATCGTGGGGGTGGGGATCACCCTGCTCTATGGCCTGGTGTTCCACCACATCACCCAGGTGGAGGTCAACTACTACTTCCTGGCGGTGTACGGCATCCTGGGCGGCGTGATCACCGAGGTGGGGGACCTGGCCTTCTCCTACCTCAAGCGCACCCGGAAGATCAAGGACTTCGGCCACATCCTGCCCGGCCACGGGGGGATTCTGGACCGCTTTGACAGCGTCATCTTCTGCGCCCCCCTCATCGAGCTGCTGATCCTCTGGCTGCCTGCCTTCAGCAAGGGGGCCGGCGCATGAGGTCCCTGGCCATTCTGGGCTCCACCGGGTCCATCGGCACCCAGACCCTGGAGGTGGCCGCCGCCTGCGGCCACCGGGTGGCGGCCCTCACCGCCCACCACAACATCGACCTGCTGGAGCAGCAGGCCCGGGCCTTCCATCCCATCCTGGCAGCGGCAGCGGAGCCAACCGCCGCCGCTGCTTTGGCGTCCCGGCTGGCGGACACGGACATCCAGGTCCTGGCCGGGGAGGAGGGGGTCCTGGCCGCCGCCCGGCTGCCCCAGGCGGACACGGCGGTGACCGCCCTGGTGGGCATCGCCGGCCTGGCCCCCACCCTGGCGGCCATCGACAGCGGCAAGCGCATCGCCCTGGCCAACAAGGAGACCCTGGTCTGCGCCGGGCCCCTGGTGATGGCCCGGGCCCGGGAGCGCGGGGCGGAGATCGTCCCCGTGGACTCGGAGCACTCGGCCATTTTCCAGAGCCTCCAGGGCAGCCGCGGCCGGGAGGTGAAGCGGATTTTGCTCACCGCCTCCGGGGGGCCCTTCTTCGGCTGGCGGCGGGAGGCGCTGGCCTCCGTCACCCCGGAGCGGGCCCTGCAGCACCCCAACTGGTCCATGGGGGCCAAGGTGACCATCGACTCGGCCACCCTGATGAACAAGGGGCTGGAGCTGCTGGAGGCCATGTCCCTGTTCCACGTGCCCCCGGAGAAGATCCAGATCCTCATCCACCGGGAGAGCATACTTCACTCGGCGGTGGAATACTGTGACAACAGCGTCATCGCCCAGCTGGGGGCGCCGGATATGCGCCTGCCCATCCAGTACGCCCTGTCCTGGCCGGAGCGGGTGGAAGGCCCGGCGGAGGAGCTGGACCTCTTCGCCGCCGGGAAGCTCACCTTTGCCCGGCCGGATCTGGAGGCCTTCCCCTGCCTGGCCCTGGCCATCCGGGCCGCCCAGGAGGGGGGGACGGCCCCGGCCATCCTCAACGGGGCCAACGAGGTGGCCGTGGCCCGGTTCCTGGCCGGGGAGATCGGCTTTCTGGACATCCCCCGGGTGGTGGGCCACGCCCTGGACACCGTAGCCCGGCCGCCCCTCACCCTGGAGGGGGTGTACGCCGCCGACCAGGCGGCCCGGCGGGCCGCGGAGGCGTAAAGCAGGGGGCCGCCTTGGGGGGCGGCCGGCATCGGTACGCCGTACCGTTGGGACGGGCGCAGGCGCAAACCTGCGGCGTTGGGCCGGGGGCCCGCCCCCGTTGGTACGGACCCTACGGGTGGTCAAGGCTTTTACCCGCCTCGGGGCGCAGCGCCCGGGGGGGGTGCCTGCCGGCGGCCTCCATTTCTCATGTGAGAAATGGAGGAAAGAACACCAGGGGCTTTGCCCCTGGACCCCAGTTTTCAAGGCCGCTCGCTGCTCGCTCGCTCTGTTTTGGGGATAGAGGCGC
>DXDK01000099.1 GCA_019115545.1 Candidatus Evtepia faecavium | reverse complement strand
AGGTCGGCCAGGACCTGGAAGTCGTACCCCTTCCAGCAGCGGCGGGCGGCGGGGTCGTCGTGGTCGGCCAGGGAGGTGAGGTAGAGCAGGGCCAGGGTGAGGTCCTGGGTCTGCTTGGGGGTTCTGTCCATAGAGGGGCCTCCTTTCTGGAAAAGGCCCGCCGCTTCCTGGGGAAGCGGCGGGCCTGGATGGGTGGGTGGGGACCGATCAGTCCATCGTGGGCGCGGTGGGGGCCTCCTCCGCCACGGGGGGATCCTCCAGCTTGATGCCGCACTGGGTGCAGAAGACGTCCTCCTCGGCGACCTCGGCGTGGCAGTGGGGGCAGGTGCGGCCGGCAGGGGCGGCCTCCTCCTCAGCCGGCTCCGGGTGCTCCACTTTGGCGCCGCAGGCGCCGCAGAACTTGGCATCCTGGGCCAGGGGGGCGCCGCAGACGGCGCAGAGGTCGCCGGCCTCGGCCTGGCGGTTGTTGGCCTCGATCTGTGCCCGGGCGCTGGTGATGGACTCCCGAGCGGCCTGAATGGAGGAATAGAGGGCCATGATCTCGTCGTCGAAGGTCTCTCCTCCGTCCAGCTTATCCAGGATCAGCTCGCCGATGCTGACGGTGAAGGTGTCGATCTTTTTCTCCTCGTTGTTGATCTTGAGGTTCAGCTTGCTGTTCTCAATGGCCAGGTTGGCTTTGGCCGCCGCTTCCACTGCCAGGGAATTGGCTTTGCTGGCCGCGCCAACGGCAAAGGAACTGAGTTTTTCGCGCAGTGCCATGGGTCATTCCTCCTTACGTTGCGTTGCTGTAGACAGGCGCTGGGTGCTTAGAAATAAGCTTTGATGGCCTCGGTGGCCAGGGCGACGTCGGCGCTGATGGTGATGGTGAACTTCACCTGATTGGCGTCGGAGAAGCGGTCCAGCCAGGCCAGGAACTCCTCCACCTCCGGAGAGTCGGGCTCGGAGGGGATGATCTTGCAAAGGCTGTCAATAAACACGTGGGTCAGGTCATAGTTAGAGGCATACATGCCGCTGATGAACCCTTTGAAGAATGTAAAGTTGTCGGCGGCGAAGTCGCTGGACTCCACCAGGCGGACGTTGGGGCTGACATCGTAGACCAGCTTCCGGCCGGTCTCGACACACACGACGCTGCCGTTCTCGTTTTCGGCGGCGTGGTTGATCATATCGATCATCTGCTTGGTCTTGCCGGTTCCCTTGGCGCCCATAATTACTCGAACCATGATTCATCACTCCTTCTTGATCCAGAAAGGCATCTTTCTGTTGGCTTCATGTTACCATACCCGGGGGAAAACTGCAATGGGATGGCGGCTTTTTTTCAAAATTTCTCCAGGGTGGGGGGGAGATTTTTTGTGCGCTTTCCTCACCCCTTGGGGGTCTGGCCGGCCAGCAGCGCCTGGCGGCGCGCCTCCCAGCCGGGCTTGCCCAGCAGGGCGAACATGTTGGCCTTATAGGCCTCCACCCCCGGCTGGTTGAAGGGGTTCACCCCGGACAGGTACCCCGACAGGCCGCAGGCGTACTGGAAGAAATACACCAGCTGCCCGGCCCAGAAGGGGGTGCGCTCCCCGGCGGTGAGCAGCAGGTTGGGCACCCCGCCGGCGGCGTGGGCCAGGGCGGTGCCCCGGCGGGCCTGCTCGTTGACGAAGCGCAGGTCCCGCCCCCGGAGATAGCCCAGGCCGGAGGGGTCCTCCGGATGGGGGTCCAGCAGGCAGGAGGACTGGGGGACGGTGAAGCGGACCACCGTCTCGAACAGGTCCCGGGCCCCCTCCTGGATGTACTGGCCCATGGAGTGCAGGTCGGTGGTGAACTCCACGCTGGCGGGGAAGACCCCCTGGCCGTCCTTCCCCTCGCTCTCCCCGAACAGCTGCTTCCACCACTCCCCGAAGGCCCGCAGGTGGGGTTCGTACCCGGCCAAGAGCTCGATGTTCTTCCCCTGGGCATAGAGGGCGTTCCGGGCCGCGGCGTATTGCCAGGCGGGGTTCTCCTGCCCCGGCCGGCGCAGGGCGGTCATGGCCGAGCGGGCCCCGTCCAGGATGCCCCGGATGTCCACCCCCGCCACCGCCAGGGGGAGCAGCCCCGCCGGGGTGAGCACGGAGTACCGCCCCCCGATGTCCCGGGGGATGGAGAAGGTGGCGTACCCCTCCTGGTTGGCCAGGGCGCGGAGGGTGCCCTCCTCCCGGTCGGTGGTGGCGAAGATCCGGTCCCGGGCCCCCTCCCGGCCGTACTTCTCCTCCAGCAGCTGCCGGAAGAGGAGAAAGGCGATGGCGGGCTCCGTGGTGGTGCCGGACTTGGAGACGACGTTTACGGAAAAATCCTTGTCCCGGAGGTAGTCCAGCAGCTCCGTGAGGGCGTCGGAGGAGAGGTTGTTCCCGGTGAAAAACACCTGGGGGGAGGTGCCGCACAGGAGGTTGTAGTTGGGGGAGGTGAGCAGCTCCAGCAGGGCCCGGGCCCCCAGGTAGGACCCCCCGATGCCGATGACCACCAGGGCCTGGGACTGCCGCCGGATGATCCGGGCGGTCTGGAGGACCCGCTGGACCTCCTCCCGGTCATAGGACCGGGGCAGGTCCACCCAGCCGGTGAACTCCCCCCCCAGGCCGCTGCCGTCCTCCAGCAGCCGGCGGGCCTCGGTGAGCCCGTCCAGCCGGGAGGAGAGCCAGTTGGCCGGCAGGAAGGGGAGGGCGTGGGTCACATCGAATTGCAGCATGGAAATCACCTCCGGTGGTGTATGGGGATGGCCGCCTGCCGGCGGCGGGGCAGGGGAGCCCTGCGGCGTGGGGCCGGGGGCCCCGGCCGGTATCGGTACGCCGTACCGTTGGGACCGCCGCAGGTTAGAACCTGCGGGGTGGGGCCGGGGGCCCGGCCTCCGTTAGTACGTACCCTACGGGTAGTCAAGGCTATTACCGGCCTCGGGGCGCAGCGCCCCGGGGGGTGCCTGCCGGCGGCCTCCATTTCTCATGTGAGAAATGGAGGAAAGAACACCAGGGGCTTTGCCCCTGGACCCCAGTTTTCAAGGCCGCTCGCTGCTCGCTCGCTCTGTTTTGGGGATAGAGGCGC
>DXDK01000098.1 GCA_019115545.1 Candidatus Evtepia faecavium | reverse complement strand
GGAACAGTTCCAAACCCTCTCCCCCCACCGCCAGCGGGCCTATCTGTGGGCCCTGGAGCACATCGAGCTGGTGGAGGCCCTGGTGGAGCAGGCCAGCGGCAAAACGCCCCCCACAAGCCCGTAACGGGTGTGGGGGGCGTTGGTTATAGAACGGCGTCCAGGTGGTCCCAGTCGATGTCCGATTCGGCCACGAAGCCGCTTTCCTCTGCCTCTTGCAGGGCGTTGGCTTCCTCTGGGGTGAGCTTGGTGAAGTCCGGGTCCCAGGCAAGAAGCAACCTTTCCCGAAGGGCGTCCAAATATTCCTGTCTCATTTTGCCAACTCCTGAAAAGCGGGCAGATACCGCTTTAAAATACGGGCGGCGGCAAGGTCGATCTTCTCGTCGTCGCTGAGGTCTGAAAGAGAGGCGTGGACCAGGTCAAGGAGCACATACCGGGGGCGGTTGTTTTCCACAATGACGGCCTGTCCCTCCTGCTCCGCAATGCGCGCGACCCGGGAAAAATCCTGCTGGGCCTCGGCGAGGGAGACGATGGTGCTGGGGTCGATGGTCATGCCCCTCACCCCTTCCTCCGCAGCCGGATATCCTCCCCCACGAAGCCCAGGGGGAGGTAGTCCCCCTGGAGGCGGGAGGCCACCTGGGGGGAGTACCGCTGGCGGACCCCCTCCAGGTCCAGGTTGGAGGAGATCACCGTGTGCTTGCCGTCGATGAGGCGCTGGTTCACCACCTGGTACAGGGCGGCCTGGACGAAGGGGGAGGTGAACTCGCTGCCCAGATCGTCCAGGATCAGCAGGTCGCAGGCCAGGTACCGGCGGGTGTCCTCCCCGGCCTGGCGGCCCTCCTCCCCGTAGCGGAGGAACTTCTTGTCCTCAAACCGGGCAAAGACCCCGGCGGCGGTGTCGTAGACTACGGAGTGCCCCCCTTCCGCCGCCGTCCGGGCGATGCAGGCGGAGAGGAAGGTCTTCCCCAGGCCGGGGGCGCCGTAGAGGAAGAGGTTTTTGTGGGGGAAGGCCCCAAACCCCTGGGCGTACTGCTGGCAGATGGAGAGGATGAGCCCCATGGTCTCCCGGGGGGAGCGGCCGTACTGGGGGTCCTGCTGGTCGCTGTAGTAGTCCAGGCGGAAAGTCTCAAAGCGCTGGTCCCCCAGGTCCAGCAGGGAGGAGAGCTCGGCGATCTGCTCCTGGCGGCACAGCTTCTCCAGGCAGGAACACATGGCCGCCCCCTTCCAGCCCCGGTCGCCGCACAGGGGGCAGAGGGGGGCCTCCTCCAGGGCGTCGGCGGGGTAGCCGGCCTGGGTGAGCAGGGCCCGCTCCTCTTCCTGGAGGGCCAGGTTCTCCCGGCGCAGGCCGGCCAGGGCGGCGGCCTGGTCCCCCCCCTGCCGGAGGGCGGCGGAGAGGATTTTAGGGGCCAGCTGGCGCAGCTGCCGGTCGATGGCCGCCGTCCGGGGGAGGGCCTGGTAGATTGCCTCCCGGCGCTGAGCCTGGGCCCGGCGGTGCTCCTCCTGGGCCTGGCGGAGCCGGGCCTCCGCCCGGGTGAGGATGGATGCGCTGTATGCCATGGGTCAGCCCTCCTTTTTGGGATCGGTCGGCTGGAATTCTTGGAACATCCGGTCCACGGCCTCCCGGGAGACCACGGTGCGCTGCCCCGGGCTGGGGGCGGGGCCGGCGGCGGGCCGGGGCTTGGCATAGGCCGGGCGGTGGGTGCGGTCGTAGGCCTCCACGGCCTCCACGGTGGTCAGGCCCTTTTCCCGCCAGCGGTTGAGGATGCCGTTCATGTAGTTCCACTTGAACCCCTGCAGGTGGTAGATGGTCCGGTCCCGGGCCAGGAGGAGGAGGTCGTCGGAAAAGCCCTTCTGGATCCACTGGTCCAGGTACTCGGCCTCCCTGGCCACGGGGGTGCGGCTCTCCCCGAAGAGGAGCTGGATGATCTCCGCGCCCCGCTGGTTCAGCCGGGAGAGGCGGCGGAGGTGGGCGTCGGCGGCCTCCAGGGTGTCGATGCCCGCCTTCTGCCACTTGTAGGCCTCCCGCCGGATCTGGGGGAGGGTGGGCTTCCGGCCGGGGCCCTTGGCCTTGGCCTGCTGGGCGCACCAGCCGGTGAGGGTGAGCAGCACCTCCGGGGGCAGGCCCAGGAAGTCGTAGAGGGTGTAGAGGATCTTCAGATCTGCCGGGGAGAGGACCTTGCCCAGCACCTGCTCCACCGCCGGGACCAGGTCCCGGAAGCCCGCCTGGCTCTGGAGGGCCTGGGCGATGTCCTGGGCGGAGTATTCCGGGGGGCGGTCGTCCTCCAGCTTCTGGGGCACGGGGGGGAGGACGGCCTGGTCCTCCGGGATCAGGCCCAGCTGGAGGAGGGTGTTCTTGGCCCCCTCCACCCGCTCCGGCCCCCAGGGAAGGGCCCCGCTGTGTTCCCCGGCGGCCAGGCAGAGGTAGAGCAGGGCGGCGTCGCCGTCCCCCTGCTGGGCGAGCTTGTCCACCGCGGCCCGGTGGAGGGAGAGAATGTTGCCGGGGAAGAGAAAATCCTGGGCCACGGGGCCACCTCCTTTCCAAACCTGTCAAAACGAAACGAATGGTCCCCCCTATTGTACAGGAACCCGGCCCAGAACGCAAGCGGGAGCGCCCTTTTGGGCGCTCCCGGGGGAAAACGAATCTTCACGCCTTCCCGTCAAAGCGGATGACGGTGAGGTAGTCCGGCCGCAGGGCGGCCACGGCCCCCTCCAGCCGGGCCTTGATGGCCGGGCGCTGGCCGGCCATGTCATAGGGCACCGCCAGGTCAAAGACCACCTTGGTCCCCTTGGCCCCCCGGACCAGGCGGAAGTCGTGGACCGACAGCCGGGGGCTCAGGGCGGCGGCGGTGGCCTCCACCGCCTGGCGCATCTGGTTCCACTCCGCGTCGTCCTCCACCACAGGGTCATAGTGGATCACCAGGTGGACGTGGAGTTCCTCCAGGGCCTGGCACTCGATGTCGTCGATGATGTCGTGGCAGACCAGGGGGTCCTCCTGGGCGCTCATCTCCACGTGGACCGAGGCGAAGCACTGGCCGGGGCCATAGTCGTGGACCAGCAGGTCGTGGAGGCCCAGTACCTTCTCGTGGGAGAGGACCAGGGCGGAGAGCTGCTCCGCCAGCCCCCGGTCGGCCCCCTGGCCCAGGAGGGGGGAGATGGTCTCCCGGGCGATGCCCACCCCCGACCAGAGGATGAAGGCGGCCACCGCCAGGCCCACGTAGCCGTCCACGGTGAGGTGGGCGAACTTCTCCACCAGGCACCCGGCCAGGACGGCGGCGGAGGCGATGACGTCGTTCCGGCTGTCCACCGAGGTGGCCTGGAGGGTGGTGGACTGGATGTGCCGCCCCAGCCCGGCGAAGAAGCGGGACATCCACAGCTTGACGAGAATGGACCCGATGAGCACCCCGAAGAGCACCGGGGCGGTGTCCACCGGTTCCGGGGAGAGGATCTTCCCCACCGAGGACTGGGCCAGGTCGGCCCCGATGACCAGGATCAGGGCGGCCACCACCAGGCCGGAGATGTACTCATACCGGGCGTGGCCATAGGGGTGGTCGGCGTCCGCCGGCTGCTGGGCCATGCGGAAGCCCAGCAGGGTGACCACCGAGGAGGCCGCGTCGGAGAGGTTGTTCACCCCGTCGGCCACAATGGCCACGGAGCCGGAGAGGGTGCCCACCAGCACCTTCCCCAGGCACAGCAGGCCGTTGCACAGGATGCCCACCACCCCCGCCAGCTTCCCCACCGCCAGGCGGACGGCGGGGTCGTCGGGGTTCTGGGCGCCCTTCACGAACAGGCGCAGCAGCAGTTTGGTCATGGTTCGTCCCCTCCTGAAATGGGATTGCTTCATGGTATGCCCCGGCGGGAGGCGGGGTTCCGGGGTAAAAAAAGCCCCACCGGCCAGGGACGCGCGGTTCTGGCCCGTGGGAGGTTCCACTGTCACACAAAGGTGACCCGGCGGCCGGAGGGGCCGCCTGCTTACGACGAAAAATTATACCACAGCCAGGGGCGGCAGGCAAGGGGGAGATGCGGGAATGGAGGGGTTTTCCGCCCCTTCGTCCCCCTGGAGAAGCCCCCCCGCCCAACTTCTCCCCCTGTTCTTTTCTGTCGATCCATGCTATAATAAACCATTCCCTCTTTTACCACCAACCCATGCAAGGGAGGCATTTCTATGGCAAACCGAGTGACCATTTACATCCACAACCAGCGCTA
>DXDK01000097.1 GCA_019115545.1 Candidatus Evtepia faecavium | reverse complement strand
TTGACTGGCCTGCGGCCCTGTGTCCCCCGTGGGAAGGGGCCCGCCCCCCGGCTGGGCGGGCTGGGGCAGGCGTTTCGTACAAACGGGATAAGGGCGATTGCCCTGCCACGTCCAGCGGCTTCCCCTTGGGGGGAAGCTGTCTGCGAAGCAGACTGATGAGGGGGCGATTCCTCCGAAGCCTTTCCTTGTAGAAAACCAGTGCCCAACGGCCTGCCGCCTGTACGCTGGTTTTCTTCTGCTCCGTTGGGTACCCGGTCGCCCCCTCATCCGTCCCGGCTGCGCCGGGCCACCTTCCCCCCAAGGGGAAGGCTTCGGACGTGGTAGGCAAAAATCCAGTCTGAAAAAATCTCAAAAAAGAAAGTTTCCAAATCAGGGCACGTAGGTGGGTTACGAAAAAGCCCCTCTACCGTTCTGCTGCGTCTCTATCCCAAAAGGTGGAGCGAGCGAGCAGCGAGCGGCCTTAAAAATGGGGGTGCAGGGCGGAGCCCTGCGATTCTTTCCCCCTGCTTTCTTATAAAGAAAGCAGGGCCCCCGCCGGGTAGGCGGGCCCCCCGGGGCGCTACGCCCCGAGGTGGGCAAGAGCCCCGACCACCTGTAAGGGTACCTACTACCGGGGGTTTTGGCCCCCGGCGCCCCTCACACCGACGCCGGGGCGCCGTTAATCCGCGCCGCGATGGCCCGGGCCGCCCGGACCCCGGAGGCCCCCGCCTGGGCCAGGCCCCGGGTGATCCCCGCCCCGTCCCCGGCGGCGAAGAAGTTGGGCAGGGCGGTCTCCATCTGATCGGAGAGCTTCAGCCGGGCGGAGTAGAACTTCACCTCCGCCCCGTAGAGGAGGGTGTCGTAGTTGGCGGTGCCCGGGGCCAGCTTGTCCAGGGCGTAGATCATCTCGATGATGTCGTCCAGCTGCCGCTTGGGCAGGGCCAGGGAGAGGTCCCCTGGCACCGCGGCGGGCAGGGTGGGTCGGGTGGTGGACTTGCTCATCCGGTGGGCGTTGGACCGCACCCCCCGGACCAGGTCCCCGAACCGCTGCACCAGCACGCCCCCCGCCAGCATGTTGGACAGGGAGGCGATGTGCTTGCCGTACCGGTAGGGCTCGTCAAAGGGCTCGGTGAAGTGGTTGGACACCAGCAGGGCGAAGTTGGTGTTCTCGCTGCGCAGGCTGGGGTCGGAATAGCTGTGGCCGTTCACCGTGTGGATCCCCTCCACATTCTCCGCCACCACGTGGCCGTAGGGGTTCATGCAGAAGGTGCGCACCTGGTCCCCGTACCCCTTGGTGCGGTAGATGAGCTTGGACTCGTAGACCACGTCGGTGATGGGCTCGAAGATCAGGGCGGGCAGCTCCACCCGCACGCCGATGTCGATCTGGTTGTTGGTCATGGGCAGGCCCAGGGCGCGGCACTGGTCGGCGAACCACTCCGCCCCGGACCGGCCGGGGGCGGCGATGAGGAAGGGGGCGGCGTATTCGTCCCCGCCGGCGGTCTCCAGGCAGTAGCCCTCCCCATCCCGGCGGATGGCGGTGACGGCGGTGTCAAACTGGAAGGTGATGTCCTTCCGCAGGTCCTCGTAGAGGTTGGTGAGGATGCGCAGGTTGTTCTCCGTGCCCAGGTGCTTTACCCGGGCCTGGAGGAGGTGGAGGTCAAACTCCAGGGCCCGGCGGCGCAGGGCCTGGGCCGCCGGGGTCTGGGTGGAGAAGACCTCCCTGGTGGCCCCGTGGGATACGTTGATCTCGTCCACGTAGTCAATGAGGTCCATGACCTCTTTCTCCGGCATGAAGTCGGTGAGCCAGCCGCCGAAGGCGGTGGTGAAGTTGTACTTCCCGTCGGAAAAAGCCCCCGCCCCGCCGAAGCCGCACATGGTGTGGCAGACCTTGCAGTCCACGCAGGAGGTGGCCTTGCCCGCTACAATGGGGCAGCTGCGGTGGTAGATGTCCCGCCCCTGGTCCACCACCAGCACCTGCAGGCCGGGGCAGCGGCGGCGGAGTTCGTAGGCGGCGAAGACGCCGGCCTCCCCGCAGCCCAAAATCAACGTGTCGTAGGTGTTTCCCATGGATCTGCCTCCTTCTCTGGCGTGGGTCGCAAAAATCCCCCGAAGGGGATAGGAATCAAAAACCATCTTATTCTATCACACCCCGCCCCCCTGTCAAGGGGAAACAAAGGCGCAGGCCGGGGGCCTGCGCCTGGGGGCTCAATACTGCCGGATGAGGGCCACCACCTTCCCCAGGATCTGGGCCTGGGTGCCGTCGATGGGCTGGTAGTCCGGGTTGGCGGGGAGGAGCCACACCCGCCCGTCCCGCCGGGAGAAGGTCTTCACCGTGGCCTCGTCGGCGAAGAGGGCCACCACGATCTCCCCCAGCTCGGCCTCCACCTGGCGGTGGACCACCACCAGGTCCCCGGGATAGATCCCCGCCCCCAGCATGGACTCCCCCCGCACCCGCAGGGCGAAGTAGTCCTCCGGCCGGCCCTTGGCGGGGAAGGGGACGTAGTCCTCCACGTGCTCCTCGGCCAGGATGGGGGAGCCGGCGGCCACGCTGCCCAGCAGGGGGATGCGGTCGGGCTCCCCAAGGGACTGGTGGGGCAGGGAGAGGGAGCGGGTCTTTCCCCCGTCCCACTGGATGACGCCGGCCTGGCGCAGGCGGTCCAGGTGGTACTTCACTGTGGAGGGGGAGCGCACCCCCACCGCCTGGCTGATCTCCCGGAGGGAGGGGGGATACCCCTGCTGGCGGAGGAAGGTGCGGATGAAGTCATAGATCCGCTGCTGCTTGGGGGTGAGTTTGGTCATGGCGCAGCCCTCCCTGGGACAAAGGATGGAGGTTTCTATAGATAATCGCATTATACCACAGCAGGGGCGAGAAGTCAAACAGATGTTCGAAAAGATGCCCTAGAGATGGCGCCTCAGAGGCGGTGGTCGTCCCCCCACTGGCACATGTTGTCTAGGATGGGAATGAGGGACTTGCCCCGCTCTGTGAGACTGTACTCCACCTTGGGGGGGATCTGGGGATACTCCTCCCGGTGGACCAGTTGGTCGGCCTCCAGTTCCTTCAGGGTGGCACTAAGGGTTTTGTAGGAGATGCCGCCGATGTATTTCTTCATCTCGTTGAACCGGACCACCCCAAACTCCATGAGGGTGTACAGGATGGTCATCTTGTACTTGCCGTTGATGAGGGA
>DXDK01000096.1 GCA_019115545.1 Candidatus Evtepia faecavium | reverse complement strand
CGCTGCAGCTGCAGCCGGTCGGCGATCATGGCGATGAACTCGGAGTTGGTGGGCTTGCCCTTGGAGTTGCTCACGGTGAAGCCGAAATACTTCTGCAGGGTGTCCAGGTCGCCCCGGTCCCAGGCCACCTCGATGGCGTGGCGGATGGCCCGCTCCACCCGGGAGGCGGTGGTGCCGAACTTCCGGGCCACCTCGGGATAGAGGACCTTGGTGACGGCGTTGATCACGTCCATGTCCTCCACGGTCATGATGATGGCCTCCCGGAGGTACTGGTACCCCTTGATGTGGGCGGGCACGCCGATCTCGTGGATGATGGCGGTGACGTTGGCCTCCAGGGTCTGCCGGGGGGAGGCCAGGCTGGCGCCCCCTTCCTCCCCCTCGGCCCAGTGCTGGGCGGCCAGCAGGCGGACCCGCTCCACCACCGAGGCGATGCGGCAGGGCTTCATCATGTAGTAATCCCCGCCCCGGGCGGCCACTTGGTCGGCCATGCAGCCCCGGGCAAAGCTGGAGAGGATCAGGGTGCTGGTGGGCAGGTCCTTCACCGCGTCCAGCACGTCGAACCCGTCCACGCGGCCCAGGACCAGGTCCATCACCAGCACGTCCGGCCGCCGCTCCTGGGCCAGCTGGATGGCCTCCTGGCCGTCGCCGGTCTGGCCCACCACCTCCAGGCCCTCCTCCATCTGGATGGCCTCGGCCAGGACGCTGCGGAACTCCTCGCTGGTGTCGGCAATGAGAATGGTTTTCTTCGTTTCCATGTGTCGTTCTCTCCCCCCATGGGGAAAGGGGCGCGGGCCGCCTTTCCCCCCAAAATTTCACGTGATGGTAAGCATTGCGATTGCTTATCCATAATTTACCACAATGGGACAGAAAACACAAGACGAAATTAGCAAAAACTGGAAAATATGTCGCCGCAAGTTTCGACAGGATTCGACACCAACCGCCGCAAACCGCCCCGCTGGATGGCGAAGGCTGAAAAACCGGAAAAAATTCCGGAAACCCGGGATTTTTGGGAGGAAAACCGGTTTACGGGCCGGGGGAAACATGATATGATGAAAACCAGCGTTTGACGTCACAGTTCCCCCGCGGGCCTGGCCCGGGACGGGGTTTGGAAAGAGGTTGAAGGGATGAAGAAACTGATGCTGGGAAACGAGGCGGCGGCCCGGGGCCTGTACGAGGCCGGCTGCAGCCTGATCTCCAGTTATCCGGGCACTCCCAGTACGGAGATCACCGAGCGGGCGGCCCAATATGACGAGATCTATTGCGAGTGGGCCCCCAACGAGAAGGTGGCCATGGAGGTGGCCTTCGGCGCCGCCCTGGCAGGCAAGCGCAGCGCCTGCGTCATGAAGCACGTGGGGGTGAACGTGGCCGCCGACCCCCTGTTCACCATTGCCTATACCGGCATCAACGCCGGCATGGTCATCTGCGTGGCCGACGATGCGGGGATGCACTCCTCCCAGAACGAGCAGGACTCCCGGCACTACGCCGTCTCCGCCAAGATCCCCATGCTGGAGCCGGCGGACTCCGAAGAGGCCCGGCAGTTTGCCAAGCGGGCCTTCCAGCTCTCGGAGGAGTACGACACGCCGGTGTTCCTGAAGCTGTGCACCCGCATCTCCCACTCCCAGAGCCTGGTGGAGCTGGGGGAGCGGGAGGAGCCGGCCCCCCGGCCCTATGTGAAGGACATCGCCAAGTACGTCATGGTCCCCGGCAACGCCCGGCCCCGCCACCCCATTGTGGAGGCGCGCACCCAGCGGCTCATCGCATACGCCGAGACCACTGACCTCAACCGGGAGGAGATGGGGGAGGACACCTCCCTGGGCATCATCACCTCCTCCACCTGCTATCAGTACGCCCGGGAGGTCTTCGGCCCCCAGGCCTGCATTTTGAAGCTGGGCCTGGTGAACCCCCTGCCCCGACAGAAGATCCTGGACTTCGCCGCCAAGGTGGACCGCCTGCTGGTGCTGGAGGAGCTGGACCCGGTGATCGAGGAGCACTGCCGGAACTTAGGGCTCACTGTCCAGGGGAAGGACGCCCTGCCCATGATCGGGGAGTTCTCCCAGGGCCTGGTGGCGGAAAAGCTGGGCAAGGCCCCCAAGCCCTGGGTGGGCCTGGACGAGGCGGTGCCTCCCCGGCCCCCGGTCCTCTGCGCCGGCTGTCCCCACCGGGGGCTGTTCTACACCCTGGCCAAGCACAAGGTTACGGTGCTGGGGGACATCGGCTGCTACACCCTGGCGGCCTACGAGCCCCTCTACGCCATTGAGACCTGCGAGTGCATGGGGGCCTCGGTGAGCTCCATCCACGGCTTCAACAAGGCCCTGGGGAAGCAGAGCGAGGGCAAGACCGTGGCGGTGCTGGGGGACTCCACCTTCATGCACTCGGGCATGACGGGCCTGGCCAACATCGCCTATAACCAGAGCAACTCCACCGTCATCATCCTAGACAACTCCACCACCGGCATGACCGGCCACCAGGAAAACCCCACCACCGGCAAGAACCTCCGGGGGGACCCTGCGGGGAAGATCGACCTGGAAACCCTCTGCCGGGCCATGGGCATCCGCCGGGTGCGGGTGGTGGACCCCTACGACCTGAAGGCCACCGAACAGGTGGTCACCGAAGAGCTGGCGGCGGAGGAGCCGTCGGTGATCATCACCCGCCGGCCCTGCGTGCTGCTGAAAACCGTGAAAAAGCACCCTCCCTACCGGGTGGAGCCCGACAAGTGCAAGGGGTGCAAGCTGTGTATGCGCATCGGCTGCCCGGCCATCTCCTGGAAGGAGAAGAAGGCGGTCATCGACCCCACCCAGTGCGTGGGCTGCGGGGTGTGCGAGCAGCTGTGTAAGTTCGACGCCTTCCTTCACGAGGCGTAAGCAAACCCGGCCCGCCCGGGAGAAGACCCCCGCCGGGCCCTCTCCCGGGCGGTTTTGTTTCCGGGAGGCATATCCCGCCCCGGCGGGGAATAGGAGAAAGGCAGCGGCCCCCACCGGGCCGGCTGCAGTGCCCAGGGCCCCGCCGGGCCCCTGGAGAGAAAGGAGCTGCCTATGCTCAGTCAAATCCTGGCCGTGGTGATCTTTGTGGTGATGTTCGTGGAGATCGTCCGGGAGCGCTTCCCCCGGCACCTGGTGGCCCTGGCCGCCGGGGGGCTCACCCTGGTGGTGGTCTTCCTGGTGACCATGCACAGCTGGCCGGACGTGTGGAAGGCCCTGAGCTTCGAGAGCATGGCCGAGACCACCTTCTGGTACACCGGGGCCCACGGGTCCACGGACATGAACACCGGCATCAACTGGAGCACCGTCCTCTTCATCACCGGCATGATGATCATGGTGGAGGGGATGAGCGAGGCGGGCTTCTTCGACTGGCTGTGCCTGCGCCTGGCCAAGCTGGTGGACTATAAACCGGTCCCCCTGCTGGTGTGCTTCATGATCCTCTCGGCGGGGCTGTCCATGTTCATCGACAGCATCACCGTGATCCTCTTCCTGGCGGTGGCCAGCGTCCGCCTGGCCCACCTGCTGAAGTTTGACCCCATCCCCCTGATCATCGCGGAGATCTTCACCGCCAACTTAGGGGGCGCGGCCACCATGAGCGGGGATCCCCCCAACATCATCATCGGCACCGCCCTGGGGCTGTCTTTTGGGGACTTCCTCCGGAACACCGGCCTCATCGTCCTGGTGAGCATGGTGGTGATGGTGCCCTACTTTTACTTCTGCTTCCGCAAGCAGGTGCAGAGCTGGGACCCCCAGGCCCGGGAAAAGGTCCGGGAGCTGGACCCCTGGGCCTCCATCCCCAGCATGAAGCGCTTTGTGGTGAACGTGGGCATCTTCGGGGTGGTGATCGTCCTGCTCATCACCCACGCCCGCACCGGCCTCACCGTGGCCACGGTGGGGATCATCGCCGCCGTGCTCACCCTGCTGGTGAACCGCTGGCCCCTCCACCTGCTGCGGCGGGTGGACTGGAAGACCGTTCTGTTCTTCATCGGCCTCTTCCTGGCGGTGAGCGGCCTGGAACAGACCGGCGTGCTGGAGGCCATGGCCGACGGCATCGCCCACCTCACCGGGGGCAACCACGCCATAGTGATCGTCATCATCCTGTGGCTGTCCGCCGTGGCCTCGGCCTTTGTGGACAACATCCCCTTCGCCGCCACCATGGTGCCGGTGATCCTGTCCCTGTCCTCCGGCATGGGGGTGGAACTGAACACCCTGGCCTGGACCCTCTCCATGGGCACGGACATCGGCGGCAGCGCCACCCCCATCGGGGCCTCGGCCAACGTGGCGGGGACCTCCATCGCCGCCCGGGAGGGCCACCCCATCTCCTGGGGGCGGTACTGCAAGTACTCCGCCCCAGCCTCGGTGCTGGTCATCGCCATCAGCATGGGGATGATCCTGCTGCGCTACTAAAGAAACCGGAAGGAGGAAGACCATGCTCCACCAAGTCCTGGCCCTGGCCATTGCCGGGGCGGCCTTTGCCCTGATCCTCTGGGGGAAGTGGCCCCGCCACGGGGTGGCCCTGGCCGCCGGGGGGCTCATGGTGGGGGTGGTCCTGCTGGGGGTGATGGGCAGCCCCCCGGCCGCCCTGGAGGCCCTCAGCGTGGAGAGCTTCATCCAGCCCCAGTTCTGGTACGCCCACGGCGGGGTGACGGAGCTCAACGTGGGCATCAACTGGAGCACCGTCCTCTTCCTGGTGGGGATGATGGTGATGGTGGAGGCCATGAGCGAGGCCGGCTTCTTCGACTGGCTGTGCCTCCGCCTGGCCAGGAGCCTGGGCTTCCGCCCCATGGCCCTGCTGCTGTCCTTCATGGTGCTGGCCGCTCTGCTGTCCATGTTTGTGGACAGCATCACGGTGGTTCTTTTCCTGGTGGTGGCCACGGTGCGCCTGGCCCACCTGCTCCAGGTGGACCCCGTCCCCATGATCCTGGGGGAGATCTTCGCCGCCAACCTGGGGGGTGCGGCCACCATGAGCGGGGATCCCCCCAACATCATCCTGGGCACCTCTCTGGGGCTGTCCTTCTGGGACTTTCTCCAGCACAACGGGCCCATCTGCCTGGCGGGGTTTGGGGTGGCCCTGGTGTACTTCTACCTGTGCTTCCGCAACAAGCTCCGGCGGGCGGGGGCCACCCCGGACCCCGCCCTGTGGGAGATCCACCCCGAGGACGCCATCCCCAGCCGCCGGGCCTTCGGGGTGAGCGTGGGGATCTTCGGGGCGGTGATCCTGCTCATCGCCACCCACACCCGCACGGGCCTCACTATGCCCACGGTGGGGGTGATCGCGGCGGCCGCCGCTCTCATCGGCAGCCGCCGGCCCCGGCAGCTGCTGGGCCAGGTGGACTGGCGGACCATCGGGTTCATCATCGGCCTGTTCCTGGTGGTCAGCGGCCTGGAGCAGACACAGGTCCTGGCGGGGCTGGCCCGCTTCCTGGGGGGCCTTGGGGGCGAGAGCCCCGGGCAGATGATGGTGGTCCTCCTCTGGTTCACCGCCCTGGTCTCCGCCTTTGTGGACAACATCCCCATGGCCACGGTGATGGTGCCGGTGCTCACCGCCCTGTCCGACGCCCTGGGGATGGACCTGCACACCCTCACCTGGAGCGTGTCCAAGGGGACGGACATCGGCGGCATCGCCACCCCCATCGGGGCCTCGGCCAACGTCACCGGGGTGATGCTGGCCGCCCGGGAGGGCCACCCCATCCCCTGGCGGCGGTACTGCAAGTACGCGGTGCCCGCCTCCCTGCTGGTGCTGGTGCTGAGCATGGTGCTGCTACTGGCCTTCCACTGAGGGGGCGGAGTGGAGGGTGGCCGCCACCCCCTCCGGCCGGTTGCCCACCCGCAGGGGGAAGAGGCTGTTGCCCAGCCCCCGGCTGACCACCATCCGGGCCTGCCCCCGGCGGTAGAGCCCCCCGTCGTACCGGTGGGCAAGGCGCCCAGGGCTTGACGGTTTTGCCGAAATTTGTTACAATGCTTCCATTCACTGGAGGGCGTGCCATTCAACGGAGAAATGGCAAGCTGGATAAGGTGATAGGCTGAGATGCCTGTTGCCCTGTCCAGCTTTTTTGTTGGCCTGGCGATGGGCGGAAAGGGGAGAGGCGCCGTGGACCTGCTGCGGGGAGACGTGAAGCGCACCTATTTCAAATACCTGGGGGCGGCCTTTGGCAGCGCCATGCTGGCGGCGGTGTACAGCCTGGTGGACATGGCCATGGTGGGCCAGTACCAGGGCCCCGACGGGGCGGCCTCCCTGGCGGTGGTGGCCCCGGTGTGGAACATCCTCTACAGCCTGGGGATGCTCACCGGCATGGGAGGCTCCGTCCTCTACAGCGCCTACCGGGGCCAGGGCCGGGTGCGGGAGGCCAACCGGGTCTTCACCGTGGCCCTGGGGACCACGGTGGTCATCGCCTGCCTGGTGTGGGCCGGCCTGGTGGTGTGGGAGGTTCCCCTGATCCGCTTCTTCGGCGGGGAGGGGGAGCTGATCCCCCTGGCCCAGGCCTATCTCTACCCGGTGAAGTTCTGCGTCCCCCTCTTCCTCTTAAACCAGATGCTGGCGGCCTTCCTCCGCAACGACGGCCGCCCGGCCCTGGCCACCGGGGCGGTGGTGGCCGGGGGCGTGTTCAACATCTTTGGGGACTACTACCTGGTGTTCGTGGCGGACCTGGGCATCCTGGGGGCGGGCATCGCCACCTGCCTGGGGGCGGGGATCGCCGTGCTCCTCATGGCCACCCACTTCCTCTCCCGGAGGAACACCCTCCGCCTGGTGGGGGGGCGGCCCCGTGTTTCCCACCGTGGGGAAGATCGGGGTCACGGGGTTCTCCGCCTTTTTCGTGGACATCGCCATGGGCATCCTCACCATCCTCTTCAACCGGCAGATCATGGCCTGGCTGGGGAGCGACGCCCTGGCGGTCTACGGGGTGCTGGTGAACGTGAGCACCCTGGTCCAGTGCTGCGGCTACAGCGTGGGCCAGGCTGCCCAGCCCATCCTCTCCCAGAACCACGGGGCCCGGCAGGGGGGGCGGATCCTGGGGGTGCTGCGGTACGCCCTGTACACGGCGGCGGCCTTCGGGGTGGGGTGGACGGCGGTCCTCCTCCTCTTCCCCCAGCCCCTCATCGCCCTGTTCATGGCCCCTACGGCTCAGGTGCTGGCCATCGCCCCGGGGATCTTGCGGACCTATGGCCTGTCCTTCCTGCTGCTGCCCTTCAACGTCTT
>DXDK01000095.1 GCA_019115545.1 Candidatus Evtepia faecavium | reverse complement strand
GCCTACTGGGCTCAGGACCGTAACCTGATGTTCGATCTGGGCATCCGCTTCAAGCCTGACATCAACGCCAACAACGCCACCGGCTCCAACATCGTGGAGTATGACGACGTCATCGTCAACGGCACTGTGGCTGAGGAAGGCTATGTGATGGCCACCCCCGCCCAGTACACCGCTACCCAGAATGACACTTATACCGTTCTGGACATCCAGTCCGGCGTGGCCAACAGCCTGAACACCAAGGACCGGATGATCACCCTGGGCGACACCGAGTACAACGGCACCCTGCTGGATTGGGTCAACCCCGTCTCCAGCATCTCCCTGGGTGAGACCTATGCCTTCGTGGAGGTCAACGGCTACCTGTTCATCGTGGACGGCAACAGCATCGCCCCTGTGACCAGCGAGTATGTCCTCGTCACCAAGACCGCTGCCAATCCTCATGGCGTGGATAAGGTGTGGGAGACTAACATCCTGAAAACCGACGGCACCACCGACACCGTGGACGTCTATGTCTCCCTGAACGACCAGCGGGTTGGCCCCGAAGTCGGCTCCCTGTACACCTATCGTGTAAACCTGGACGGTGACTACGAGTTGATTGCTGTGCCCGAGGGGACCTTCTATGCTAACAGCGAAGTGACCAACTTCGACATCCAGCAGGCCTACAAGGATGGCGCTACCCTGAATAAGGACGTGGAGATTGTCGATTATCAGCCTGGATACTTCACTTATAAGTATCAGTATATTCAGACTCCTTCTTCCGCGGCCGACTATAATTTGATTGTCCACCTTGATAAGGCTATTTCGGGCGAAGTTGAATATACCATCTCCGTGGACGATAACGATACTCCGGATCTGCCCAGCGATGATAAGTACACTGCCGAGCCCACTGCTGTTCCCGGAACCGGTGATATGATTGTTGGTACCCCGAACATTCAGACTCCCGCCGGTGATTATTACTATTATGTAACCTCCGATTGGCATGACAGCGTGATTACGTGGGATAACAATGTTGGTATCCAGAATATGTATGACACCAACACCGCTGGTGGTTATTTCAAGGACATGACCAATAGCGGCACTACCTACAACATCGAGGATAACGCTGCTATTTTCGTGTACAACTACAACCTGGACAGCTACAGCGTGGTCAAGGGCGCTGACCTGGAGAACGTGGATCCTGCTGACATCAATTGGGCCTTCACCGGTGCCACCGCTAAGGTTGCCAACGGCACGCCCACTGTGGACCTGGGCTATGTTAGCGTAGGCGACGATCCTGCTGAGACTCTGGTCTATGCCTATGTGTCTGGCAACGCCGTCCGCACCACTGCTGAGGGCTATGTTGTCACCGTCGACGTGATCCTGCCCGACGGCGAGGAAGTCACTCTGACCACCAAGCCCTACTCTTTCGAGAACATGGACGAGCTGATGGCCCTCTATAACAACCTGGAAGAGGGCGGCATCCACAAGCTGATCGTGGATGGCTCCACCCTGGTTGGTGTGAAGGTGTGGAACGTTGACGAGGAAGCTATTGTGGAAGCCAAGCTGGACAACCTCGGCATCATCAAGCTGAAGCTGACCGCCAGCGGCACCACTGCCAACTACTATGTGGACAGCGACACCGTGTACATCCCCGTGAGCGGCGAGGCTGATAGCATTGCCGACATCGTCAAGGGTGATACCATCTATGTGGTGATCGACTCCGCTGACGACTCCCTGGAGGCTGTCATCTACTAATCCAGCCAACCCCCCGTACCTCGTTCAGCCCCCTTGCTGAACCGGTACACCCCGCAAGCCCCTTGGGACTCCCAAGGGGCTTGCCTTTTTCCAGCGTTCCCACAAAAATCCGCCCCTGGGAGACCTCCTCAGGGGCGGATTTACGTTGTCCGGGATCTCGGTCATGCCAGCGGACGGCGGGGGGTTACATCGGCTCCTCCTCACCGCCGGACCACGCCGGCGACTTCTTCAATTCCTCCTTGGCCTTGGGTCCGCCGAGAAAGCACTCGGCATAGTGCTCCATGGCCTTGCGGATGACCTCCACGGCGGCGGCCCGGTCGTTGACGTCCTTGGCCACGGTCTCCTTCCCCTCCAGGGCCTTGTAGACGCTGAAAAAGTGGGCCATCTCGTCAAACAGGTGGGGGGGCAGGTCCATCAGGTCCTGGACGTTGTTGTAGGTGGGGTCGGAGAAGGGGATGGCGATGATCTTCTCGTCGTTCTTCCCCCCGTCCAGCATGGAGATGTAGCCGATGGGGTAACAGCGCACCAGGGTCAGGGGGTCGATGGACTCCGAGCACACCACCAGCACGTCCAGGGGATCCCCGTCGTCGCCATAGGTCCGGGGGATGAAGCCGTAGTTGGCGGGGTAGTGGGTGGAGGTGTAGAGCACCCGGTCCAGGATGATGAGGCCGGTCTCCTTATCCAGCTCGTATTTCTTCTTGCTGCCCTTGGGGATCTCGATGACGGCCACGAAATCCTCCGGTTGGATGCGGTCGGGGCTGATATCGTGCCAAATGTTCGACATAGCAAGCGCTCCTTTGTGTTTGTTACCCCTATTATAGGGGGCCGCGACAAAAAACACAACGGTTCTGAAGGCAAAAAATACGCCCCCGGGCGCGGGAAAACCCGCGTCCGGGGGTGTGCTGTCCAAAGGCTGGAGGATTACTCCTGGCTGGACATCCCCTGCTCGTAGGACTGGATCATCTTCTTGACCATCTGCCCGCCGATGGAGCCGGCTTCCTTGGTGGTCATGGAGCCGTTGTAGCCCTTCTTGAGATCCACACCCACCTCGTTGGCCGCTTCCATCTTGAACTTGTTCATCGCGGCGCGGGCCTGGGGGACCATGATCTTCTTGCTGTTGGAAGATTTGTTGCTAGCCATATCGTTGTTCTCCTTCTTTTTTCGATCTGGGAAGAACGACCTTGCGTCGTTCTGGTGCTTATCATGGCCCAGGACGGGAACAATATACGGCGGCGGTCATTTGTAAATTATGGCGGTGAAGCAATGTCTGCCCCGGGCAGTTTGGAGGCCTGGGGGAACAGCAGCAGGGCCCGGACCTGGAAGGCCCCCGCCTCCCCCTGGGCGGTGAAGCTGCCGTAGTATTTTTTGCAGATGTCCTCCACGATCCTCACCCCCTGGCCGTGGCGGGCCTTGTCCGCCTTGGTGGTCTGGCCCAGGTCGGGGGCCGGGCCGGGAGGCAGGGCGTTGCGCACCCCCACCGCCAGGGTCCCCGCCCGGGTGCGGAGGGTCACCTCCACCCAGGGGTCCTCCGCCTGGCCGGCGGCCTCCAGGGCGTTGTCCAGGAGGTTGGAGAGCAGGCTCATCAAATCCACGTCCTCCACCGGCAGCTCCGGAGGGAGGGGGGCGGACACGGTGAACCGGATCCCCCGGCCGGCAGCCTCCCCCGCCTTGCTGGAGAGGACCACGTCGGCGATCTGATTCTCGCAGAAATCCACCCGCTGGGCCTGGTGGAAGCGCTGGCTCAGCTCCTCCGCGTAGGCCTGGGCCCTGGGGCTGCCCTCCTGGACCAGGCGCTGGAGGGCGGTCAGGTGGTTGGCCATGTCGTGGCGGAGGCTGCGGATGGTGCGCTGCTGGTCCATCAGGGCCAGGTAGTGCTGCTTCATGAGGCGCTGCTGCTCCTCCAGGCGTTTCTTCTGCACCAGGGCGTCCACGGTGTGGAGGAAGACGATGTCGGTGACGATGCTCAGGGCGATGACTATAATGGTCACCGCCGAGTCCACCGGGCCAAAGGACCGGGCGCTGGTGTACATGGCGTAGAGCAGCGCCCCTAGCCCCACCGCCTGGGAGAAGGGCAGGGCCAGGAAGCGGGTGAGGTTGATGGACCCCTCCCCTCGGGGCCGCTGCCAGGCCACGAAGGCGGGCAGGCCGAAGGCCAGGGTATAGGCAAACATATACAGGGGGAAGCCCTGCTCCACCGCCTGGGCCTGGGCCGTCACGGAGAGCCCGGAGGAGCCATAGAAGAGCACCGTCAGGGCGGCGATGATGGCCTCGGCGAACATCAGCAGGATCACGTAGAAGGTGCTGGCCAGCACGCGCCGGGAAAAGGGGGCCCGGTACAGCAGCCCCAGCCCCAGGGCCAGGACCAGGACGGTCACCACCAGCTTTGCCACGTAGTAGTCATAGATCACCGCCGACAGCAGCAGGGAGCCCAGGCACAGGGCATAGGACCCCGCCAGGGTCCGCCCCGCCCGGAACTTGGCCGCCGGGGAAAGCATGGCATAGAAAAAGAACACCATCATCAGCGCGATATAGAGGTTGATGAAGGTGCGCAGCGGGTACATCAGGGCCTCCAGGTCCATGGCCATCCCTCCTGACGTTGGGGTTTGGATGGGTTTATGGTAACACAGGGCCCGGGGCAAGGCAAGGGCTTCCGGCCCTCCTGGGGCGGCTTTATTTTTGACGGTTTTTCCGCTGATTTTGACACTTTCCCTTGCCCGGCCGGGGGATCTCTCCTATAATGAATAAGTTGACCCCCTTCCATTTTCCCGGATACCGGAGGCTGCTATGCTGAACATTGCCCTTTGTGACGACGAGGCCGCCGTCCTCCGCCAGCTCCAACAGCTGCTGGCAGAGGCCCTGACGGACACGCCTTATCATATCCACGCCTTTTCCTCCCCGGCGGCCCTGGCCCACGCCGCCGGCCACGGCCTGGCCCCGGACATCGCCATCCTGGACATCCGCCTGGAGGGCCAGAACGGCATCCAGCTGGCCCGGCAGCTCTTCCCCGACCCCACCCGGACCCAGGTGATCTTCATCACCGGGTACCTGGAGTTCTGCTCCTCGGTGTACGAGACGGCCCACGTGTACTTTCTCCTAAAGCCCCTGGAGGCCGACGCCTTCCGCCGGGCTCTGGAAAAGGCCCTGGCGGTCCACCGGGCCCTCCCCGCCCAGTGCCTGATGGTGCAGACCGGGACCCGGCTCCAGCGGGTGCCCTTCGCCTCCATCCGCTACCTGGAGAGCCAGGGGCGGAAGCTGGTGTTCCACTGCCAGGAGGGGGAGCTGACCTGTTACGCCTCCCTGGCCGACTACCTGCCCCGGCTGCCCCCGCGGTTCGTCCAGTGCCACAAGAGCTTCTGCGTAAACCTGGACTATGTGGCCGCCCTGGAGACCAGCCGGCTGATCCTGGACCGGGACGAGCCCATCCCCATCAGCCAGGCCCGAAGGGCCGCCACCCGCCAGCGGTTCCTGGACTACGCCCTGCCCCCTGGATAAGGCCCGTGAACGAAACAACGCCCCCCGGCGGAAGCCTTTGCTTCCCGCCGGGGGGCGTTTTGCTGCAAATTTCCTTGTGGGGGAGGGTTACTCCTCGATCTCGTTCTCCCGGATGCGCAGGGCGCCGGTGGGGCAGGCCTCGGCGCACTTGAGGCAGTCCACGCACTCCCGGATGGCGTCGCTGGTCTGGAACTCGGGGCGGATCACCGTGTCGAACCCACGGCCCACCATGCCCAGCAGGCCCTTGCCCACCACCTCGTCGCAGAGGCGGACGCACTGGCCGCAGAGGATGCACTTGCCCTGGTCCCGCTCGATGGCCACCAGGCGCTTCTCCTTGTAGCTGGGATGGATCTTGCCGGCGCCGTCCCCCTTGAGCCGCTGGATGCGCTCGGGCTGGAGCTCATAGAGGTTGGCGCAGCGGATGAGCTTACATTCCGTGAAGTCGTGGCAGCCGCAGTCCAGGCAGCGGGAGGCCTCCGCCCGGGCCTGGGCCTCGGAGAAGCCCAGGTTGATCTCCTCAAAGTCGTGCTTGCGCTCCTCGGCAGGCCGGGTGGGCATCTTGGTCCGGGGGAGCTTGATGTAGTCGGCAAAATACGCCGGAGAGACGTTCTTCACCGACAGGTAGGTCTTCTGATAGGGCACCTGGACCCCGTGGAGGTAGAGGTCCACCACCTTGGCGCAGCGGCGGGCCTCGCCGATGGCCTCGATGGCGATGGACGCCCCCTTGTTGGTGGCGTCGCCCACGGCGAAGACCCCCTCCATGGAGGTGCGGTAGCTGGTCTCGTCGGCGGCGATGATGCCCTTGCGGTTGAGCTCGATGCCTTCAAAGCCGGCCACGTTGGCCTTCTGGCCGATGGCGCTGATGACGCAGGTGACGGGGAGGGTCTCGAACTTCCCTTCCACCGGCACAGGGCGGCGGCGGCCGCTCTCGTCGGGCTCGCCCAGCTCCATGATCTGGAGCTTCATCTCCTTCACCTTGCCGTTCTCGCCGACGATCTCGGCGGGGTTGGTGAGGAACTTATAGATGACGCCCTCTTCCCGGGCCTCGTCGATCTCCAGCTGCTCGGCGGGCATCTCCGCCTCGGTGCGGCGGTAGACCACGTAGACCTCCTTGGCGCCCAGGCGCACGGCGGTGCGGCAGGCGTCCATGGCGGTGTTGCCGCCGCCCACGATGGCCACCTTGTCGCCGATCTCCGGCCGCTCTCCCAGGGCCACCCGCTGGAGGAAGTCGATGCCGCCCAGGACGCCCTCCAGGTCCTCCCCGGGGCAGCCGATGGGCATGCTGGACCAGGCGCCGATGGCCACCACCACGGCGTCGTAGTGGCTCTTGAACTCCTCGAAGGTGGCGTCCACGCCGATGCGGAAGTTGTTCTTCATCTCCACGCCCAGGGAGGCGATCTCGTCGATCTCCTCGTCCAGGACGCGCTTGGGCAGGCGGTACTCGGGGATGCCGTAGCGGAGCATGCCGCCCATCTTGGGCATGGCGTCCACGATGGTCACCCGGTGGCCCTTCAGGGACAGGTAATAGGCCGCGGTGAGGCCGCCGGGGCCGCCGCCGATGATGCCCACCCGCTTGCCGGTGGCTGCGGCCTTGGGGGGCAGGTAGCCGCCCTGGGCGATGACCCGGTCTGCGGCGAAGTATTTCAAATAGGAGATGGAAATGGGCTCCTCCACCATCTGCCGGCGGCAGCCCCCCTCACAGGGGTGGGGGCACACCCGGCCAATGGAGGCAGGGATAGGCAGGCGCTCCTTGAGGATGCGCACGGCCTCCTTATCGTCCCCCCGGGCGATGGCCTGGATATAGCCCTGGGCATTCACGCTGGCCGGGCAGTTGAGGACGCAGGGCCCGCGGCAGTCCCCGTCGTGGTCGCTCATCAGCAGTTCGATGCTGGTTTTGCGGGTGCGCACCACCCGCTCGGACTCCGTGTAAATCACCTGGCCGTCCTGGGCCTCGGTGGAGCAGGCCCGCAGCAGCTTGGGGCTGCCCTCGGCCTCCACCACGCAGAGGCTGCAGCCGCCGTAGTGCTTGAGTTCCCCGTTGTGGCAGAGGTTGGGGATGGCAATGCCATTGTGCTCCGCGATCTCCAGGAGGGTCTGGCCGGCGCGGCCTGTGCAGACCTGGCCGTTGATGGTTACCTTAATTCTCGGTTTCATAGTCGTCCCCTCCCTTCTTAGTCTACCACAATGGCGCCAAACTTACAGGAGCTGACGCACTGCTTACACTTGATACAGGCACTCTGATTGATGACGTGGGGCTCTTTCCGCTCCCCGCTGATGCACTCCACCGGGCACTTCCGGGCGCAGACGGTGCAGCCGGTGCACTTGGCGGGGTCGATGGAGATGGTCAGCAGGGCGGAACATTCGTGGGCGGGACATCTCTTCTCCCGGATGTGGGCCTCGTACTCGTCCCGGAAATAGCGGATGGTGGTGAGGACGGGGTTGGGGGCGGTCTGCCCCAGGCCGCAGAGGGCGCCGTCCTTGATGCTCACGCACAGCTCCTCCAGCAGCTCGATGTCCCCTTCCTGGCCCTTGCCCTCGCAGATGCGGTCCAGGATCTCCTTCATGCGGGTGGTGCCGATGCGGCAGGGGACGCACTTGCCGCAGGACTCCCGGGCGGTGAAGTCCAGGAAGAAGCGGGCGATGTTCACCATGCAGGTGCTGTCGTCCATGACCACCATGCCGCCGGAACCCATAATGGCACCCGTGGCAGAGAGGGCCTTGTAGTCAATGGGAGTATCCATCAGGGAGGCGGGGATGCAGCCGCCGGAGGGGCCGCCCATCTGCACGGCTTTGTAGGTGCGGCCGTCCTTGATGCCCCCGGCGATGTCGAAGATGACGTCCTTCAGGGAGTTGCCCATGGGCACCTCCACCAGGCCGCCCCGCTGGACCTTGCCGGTGAGGGCAAAGACCTTGGTGCCCTTGGAGTTCTCGGTGCCCATGGCGGCGAAGGCGGCGCCGCCGTTCTGGATGATCCAGGCCACGTTGGCGAATGTCTCCACGTTGTTGATGTTGGAGGGCTCATCCAGGTACCCGCTCTGGGCGGGGAAGGGGGGCTTGAGCCGGGGCATGCCCCGCTTGCCCTCCATGGACTCGATGAGGGCGGTCTCCTCGCCGCAGACGAAGGCCCCGGCGCCGATCTTGATGTTCAAATCGCAGGAGAAGCCGGTGCCCAGGATGTTCTCCCCCAGCAGGCCGCGGCTGCGGGCCTGCTCGATGGCCTCTCCCAGCCGCTCCACGGCCAGGGGGTACTCGGCCCGGATATACACATACATATCGCTGGCGCCGATGGCATAGGCGCCGATGAGCATGCCCTCGATGAGGGTGTGGGGGTCGGACTCGATCACCGCCCGGTCCATGAAGGCGCCGGGGTCCCCCTCGTCGGCGTTGCAGATGAGGTGCTTGTGCTCCCCCTCGGCGTTGCGGGCGGCGTTCCACTTAAACCAGGTGGGGAAGCCGGCGCCGCCGCGGCCGGCCAGGCCGGAGACCTTGATCTCCTCGATGACCTCCTCGGGGGTCATCTGCAGGGCCTTGTCCAGGGCCTTGTACCCGTCGTGGTTGATATAGTCGTCGATGCTGGTGGGGTCCACCACGCCGCAGTGGCGCAGAGCCACCCGCTTCTGCTTCTTCAGGAAACGGGCGTCCTCGTCGCTGATGAACATGGCCTCCAGCTTGGAGAAGTCGTTCTTCCGCACGGCCTCCACGATACCCAGGGCGTCGGTCTCGGTGACCCGCACCAGGCGGTGGAGGAGCTGGTCCCCCTCGTAGATGTCCACAATGGGCTCCAGGTAGCACATGCCGATGCACCCGGTGGTCTCCACGGTGAAGCTGTCGGTGGCCGTCTTGTGGCCAGAGATCACCTTGGCCACCCGGGCCGCCCCGGCGGAGACGCCGCAGCTGCCCTGGCCCACCAGGATGCGGATGCCCTTGCCGGACTCCCGCTCCCGCAGCTTGCGGAGGATCTTGATGGCCTTTTCCGGGGTGAGGTTGCCGTAGGTGTCGCCGTTGATCATCATCACCGGGGCCAGGGAGCAGCAGCCCAGGCAGGCCACCTCGTTGAGGGTGAACAGGCCGTCCTCGGTGGTCTCCCCGTTGCCGATGCCCAGCTCCTGGCTGATGGCGGTGCGGATGCGCTCCGACCCGTTGACGTGGCAGGCGGTGCCGTCACAGAGCATGATCTGATAGGTCCCCATGGGCTTGAGCCGGAAGTAACTGTAGAAGGTGGCTACCCCCATCACCTTGGCCGGGCTGTTTCCCGTGCGCTCGGCCACGTGATAGATCACTTCCTGGGGCAGGTATCCGTAGATGGACTGGGCCTGCTGGAGGATCATGATCAGGCTGGTCGCGTCATCCTGGTACTGGCGCAGCACGCCTTCCATCAGGGACAGGTCCACCCCTGACTTAAACTCGGTCATTCTTTTCACTCCTTTGATAAAGAAGATTTCCTTATCATTTTTACAGTTTTTTTATCTTATCTTGCATTTTCCCTGGGTTGTCGAAAATAGGATCCTTTAAATTATAGTCCCATAACCCCCGTTTTGCAAGTCTATTTCCCCGACAGCTTCAAAGAATTTGCGGTAAATTTCCCCTTCTTTTTGATGGATTTATGGAGGATTCCCCCCATTCCTCCTGCCTTCTCCGCTCTTTTGCCAGAAATCCCTGCAAAAAGAAAGAGACCCGAGGGGCTCGGATCTCTTTCCTGCAGAGTTTGATTCAAGAAACTTTTGCGTCGCGGTCTCTCACACGCTGTGCTTCACCCGGTCGTGCTCCTCGGCCCGCTTGGCGTTGTTGAAGCGGTCCAGGGTGCCCACCAGGTAGCCGGTGATCCGGCGGATGCGCTCAAAGGGCACGCCGTCGTCCTCCTTCCGGCCGCAGCCGGGGCACCGGTCGCCGATGATGCCGGAGAAGCCGCACACGGGATCCCGGTCCACCGGGTGGTTCACCGAGCCGTAGCCGATGCCCTTCTCCTTCATGCAGCGGATCACCCGCTCGAAGGCCCCCAGGTTCTCCGTGGGGTCGCCGTCCATCTCGATGTAGCTGATGTGGCCGGCGTTGGTCAGGGCGTGGTAGGGGGCCTCGATGGCGATCTTGTCATAGGCGGAGATGGGATAGTACACCGGCACGTGGAAGGAGTTGGTGTAGTACTCCCGGTCGGTGATGCCCTCGATGACGCCGTACTTCTCCTTGTCGATCTTCACGAACCGGCCGGAGAGGCCCTCGGCGGGGGTGGCCAGCAGGGAGAAGTTCAGCCCCCGCTTCTTGCTCTCCTCGTCCATCCGGGCCCGCATGTGGCCGATGATCTCCAGCCCCAGCACCCGGGCCCGCTCGCTCTCCCCGTGGTGCTCGCCGATGAGGGCCTTCAGGGTCTCTGCCAGGCCGATGAAGCCCACGGAGAGGGTGCCATGCTTCAGCACCTCCCGGACCTCGTCGTCCCAGTCCAGCTTGTCCGAGTCGATCCACACCCCCTGGCCCATGAGGAAGGGGGCGTTCTTCACCTTTTTCCGGCACTGGAACTCAAAGCGCTCCAGCAGCTGGTCCACGCACAGGTCCAGCATGTGGTCCAGGCTCTCAAAGAAGGTGTTCAGGTCCCCCTTGGCCTTGATGCCCAGGCGGGGGAGGTTGATGGTAGTGAAGGAGAGGTTGCCCCGGCCGTTGGAGATCTCCCGCTCCGGGTCGGCCACGTTGCCGATGACCCGGGTGCGGCAGCCCATGTAGGCGATCTCGGTCTCCGGGTGGCCCTCCTTATAATACTGCAGGTTGAAGGGGGCGTCCTGGAAGGAGAAGTTGGGGAACAGCCGCTTGGCCGAGCAGCGGATGGCCAGCTGGAAGAGGTCGTAGTTGGGCTCTCCGGGGTTGTAGTTGACCCCTTCCTTCACCCGGAAGATCTGGATGGGGAAGATGGGGGTCTCCCCATTGCCCAGGCCGGCCTCGGTGGCCAGCAGGACGTTCTTCACCGCCATGCGCCCCTCGGGGGTGGTGTCCATGCCGTAGTTGATGGAGGAGAAGGGGGTCTGGGCCCCGGCCCGGGAGTGCATGGTGTTCAGGTTGTGGATGAGGGCCTCCATGGCCTGGTAGGTGGCCCGGTCGGTCTCTTTACAGGCCCGGGCGTGGGCAAACTTCTGGCACTTGCGCATCTCCGCCTCGTCCTGGCTGTAGTGCTCCAGGAGGAAGGGGAGCTCGGCCTCGAAGTAGGCCTCGCAGTCCTCCAGTTTGGGGTACAGGCCGGTCTCGGCCTCGATCTTCTGGAGGTTTGCCTTGATGGCGCTCTCGGGGTCGCTCTCCCCCTCCAGCAGCATCACGGCCCGGGCCAGGTTCTGGCGGTAGATCCGCTTGAAGGTCTTCCGCACCCCGATGGCCATGGCGTAGTCGAAGTTCACGATGGACTGCCCGCCGTGCTGGTCGTTCTGGTTGGACTGGATGGCGATGCAGGCCAGGGCGGTGTAGGAGGCGATGTCGTTGGGCTCCCGCAGGGTGCCGTGGCCGGTGGAAAAGCC
>DXDK01000094.1 GCA_019115545.1 Candidatus Evtepia faecavium | reverse complement strand
CTGAACCAAAAGTACGGCAAGAAGCAGTTCCTGGTGCCCTACCTCATGTCCTCCCACCCCGGGTCTACGTTGCAGGACGCCGTCGCCATGGCCCAGTGGATCAACCAGACCGGCCGGCAGCCGGAGCAGGTCCAGGACTTCTACCCCACCCCTGGGACCCTGTCCACCTGCATGTACTACACCGGCCTGGACCCCCGCACCTTGGAGCCGGTGTACATCCCCAAGTCCGCCCACGAGAAGGCCATGCAGCGGGCCCTGCTCCAGTGGAAGCGGCCGGACAAGCGCCCCCTGGTGGAGGAGGCCCTCCACCGAACCGGCCGCACCGACCTCATCGGCTACGGCCCCCAGTGCCTGCTCCGGCCGGAGCGGCCCCATCGCGAGAGGCACCCCGCCCCCGCCAAGGCCCCCCAGCGGGCCGGCAAATCCCACGCCAAGGGAGTCCCCTCCTCCCCCCGGAACCGGCAGAAACCCTCCGGCCGGCCGGAGAAGAAACGGAGATAGTTCCTACTGCGCCAGCGCCCCCAGATGCCATTGGCACCTGGGGGCGTATGTTTATGGGTCCTGCTTTTCTCGGGCGCGGGGATAGGGGGTGGGTTCATCGGTGAGGCCCAGCAGATAGTCGGTGCTGGTGCCGTAAAACGCCGCCAGTTGGACCAGCACCCGGGTGGGGATGTCCCGCTTGCCGATTTCATAGTGGGAATAGCATACCTGGGTGCAGTGGAGGACCTCCGCCAGGTCCTTCTGCCGCAGGTCCCGGTCCTCCCGCAGGTCGCGGATTCTTCGATACATTCTGTGCGCCTCCCTTGGCTGTCGGTCTCACAGAAAGTATAGATATAACATTTTGTTATCTTGCATTTTAAAACAAATTGTTATATAATGGCGCCAGCCCCATATTACGAGAGAGGAGAGAGGCGCCAATGAAACGACACATCGCCTGGGGAATCGCCACCGTATGGATGCTCACCGCCCTGGCTGGCTGTGGCTGCCAGCATCAGTGGGAGGAAGCCACCTGCACAACCCCCAAAACCTGTACCCAGTGCGGAGAGACCGAGGGCGAAGCCTTAGGACACACCTGGACCGATGCCACCTGTACCGAGCCCTCCACCTGCACCCGCTGCGGAGAGACCACCGGGACGGCCCTGGGACACGACGTCGCCCAGTGGACCGAGGAAACCCCTTCCACCTGCTCCGAACCTGGCACAGAAACCGGTTTTTGCACCCGCTGCCAGCAGGAGGTGACCCAGGAGCTGCCCCTGGCCGAGCACACCCCCGGAGACTGGACCGTCAAAACCCCCGCCACGGAGGACTCTCCCGGCACCCGGGTGCAGACTTGCACCATCTGCGGCACAACCGTGAACACAGAGCAATTCACCCTGAGCCCTGAAGAGGTCAAACAGCAGTATATGGATTCCTGCCAGACCTACTCCTATGAGGAGATCGCCCGGAACCCCGACACCTACTTTGGGGAACACGCCAAGTTCAAGGGGGAGGTCATCCAAGTGATGCCAGAGGGGGACAGCTACACCCTTCGGGTGAACATCACCCAGGGCTCCTACTTCTGGAGTGACCCCATTCTGGTGACCTACACCAAGCAGGACAGCAGCGAGGCCAACATCCTGGAGGATGACATCGTCATGATGTACGGCACCTTGGCAGGAGACTACACCTATGAGACCGTCATGGGCAACGAGCTCACCGTTCCCTTCCTCATGGCGGAGTACATCGACATCCAATAAACGCAGCCACAGAGAAAGGCCATCCTCTCAAAGAGGATGGCCTTTCCTATCGGGCGTACCCGTCACGGTTTGCAGGTTCCGCAGGGCTGGTACCCCTGGGCCAGGAGGAGCTCCCGGTTGGCGGTGGTCTCCTGGCGGTTGGCCGGGGCAATGCGGGCCGCCCCGGCGCAGTCTGGGTTGTGGAAGCGCAGGGAACTGGTGTTGAGGATATAGGTGATCTCCCCGTCGGAGGAGGTGGTGCTCCCCTCCTCGGCCCAGGAGTCCCCGGTGGCGTAGTCGATGGTCACCCCCGGCTGGGCATTGAAGCACAGCACGTGGAAGCAGACCCCTGCCCCGTTGTCCTCCACGCTCCAGGCCTCCATCTCCACCCCCCAGGGGACCAGGTCGGTGCCCTCGTAGACGGGGGTCACCCGGTAGAGGACGTGGTTGCCGGTGGACTCGATGTAGTCGGCCACCTGGTTTTCAAAGGGGAGCATCCCCTGGGTGTTCAGGTACCGGGTGCCGGTGATGAGGTTGCGCTGGTTGGCGTTCTCCCCCGCCAGCTGGAAGCCGATGAGGTGGCAGCGGTTGTAGAGGTACTCCCCGTCCACCCAGTCGTAGCGGACGGTGTGCCAGCCGGCGGGCTTCACCTGGCCGATCTCCCCCCGCTCCTGGGTGGGCATGAGTTCCGGGCTGAGGTTGGCATACGCCACCCCGCACCGGCCCAGAGCATCCAGGGGGGTGTAGTCCTCAAAGGACTGGGTGTCCCCCTTCTCCTGGTCGGTGAAGGTGGGCTGGTTGCCGTCCAGTTCCACCCAGGGGTTGTCCCCCTGGAAGTCGGAGATGCTCACCGACCCCAGGTCCACCTCCGGCTGGAACAGCCCGGCGCAGCCGACCAAGGTCAGGCTGGCCGTCAGCAGCAAAGCCAGCAGCAGGGCTTGCAGGCGTTGTTTCATGGTAGGCTCCTTTCTTTTCCGCCACGGCCCCGCCCCGTCCCAAAGGGAAGGCCAGGCACCGGGAAGCCCCGGTACCTGGCCGTCATCAACGCTTGGGGA
>DXDK01000093.1 GCA_019115545.1 Candidatus Evtepia faecavium | reverse complement strand
GGGGACGTGCTGGGCCGCTACGACGGGGAGAGCCAGCGGGCCGCCCTGGAGGCCCTCCTGGCCCGCTTGGAGGACCAGGGGACCCAGGCCCGGGCCGAGGCCCAGCGCCTCTTCCGGGTCTACCTGGCCCTGGGGGTGGCGGCGGGGCTGTTCTGCCTCATCCTCCTGTGAGGCATGGACCCTCCCCCGGGCGCATAGAGTGAAACCAAGGAGAGAAGAGGGACGAGGCCTTCGTTCCGCGGAAAGGAAGTCGACCATGGACGTAGATCTGGTGTTCAAAATCGCGGCGGTGGGGATCCTGGTCTCGGTGCTCAACCAGGTGCTCACCCGCTCCGGCCGGGAGGAGCAGGCCACCATGACCACCCTGGCGGGGCTCATCGTGGTGCTCATGATGGTGGTGCAGAAGATCAGCGAGCTCTTCGAGCTGGTCAAGACCCTCTTCGGGCTGTGAGGGGCCATGGATATGCTGGCCCTGGGGGCGGCAGGGGTGACGGCCGCCCTGTGCGCTGTGATGGTGCGCCAGCGCTCTCCGGAGCTGGCCCTGGTGCTGGCGGCGGCGGGGTGCGTGCTGCTGCTGTGGAACACCCTGCCCCTGCTGGAGACCGTCCGGGACGTGCTGGAGGAGCTGGCCGGCCTCACCGACCTTTCCCCCACCCTGCTGCGGCCCATGCTCCAGACGGTGGGCCTGGCCCTGGTGACCAAGCTGGCCGCCGCCCTCTGCCGGGACGCGGGGGAGGGGAGCCTGGCCGCCTTTGTGGAGGTGGCCGGGGCGGCCGCCGCGGTGGTGGTGGCCCTGCCCTTGCTGAAAATGGTCCTCCAGCTCATCCTGGGGCTGCTGTGAAACGGTGGCTGGTGCTCCTCCCCCTGCTGGCCCTGCTGCTGGCGCCCACCGCCCTGGCCCTGGACCAGGAGGAGATCCTGGAGGAGCAGACCCAGGCCCTGGGCCTGGACCAGCTGGAGGAGGCCGGCGAGGCCTACACCGGCCAGGCGGAGATCGGGGAGGACCTGGACGTGGCCCAGTCCTTCCGCCACATGGCCCAGCAGGGAAAGGAAGCCCTGGGGGAGGTGGTAAAGACCTCTGTCCGCAGCTGCGTCCTCCTGCTGGGGGTGACCCTCCTCTGCGGCCTGGCGGAGAGCATCCGCCCCGGGGAGGGGGACAGGCTGGGGGTGGTCTCCCTGGCGGGCACCCTGGCCATCGCCGCCGTGGCGGTGGGGGACGTGCACTCCCTCCTGGGCCAGGGGGAGGCGGCCATGTCCAACATGCAGACCCTGGGGGACGTGCTGCTGCCCACGGTGTCCATGGCCACCGCCGCCAGCGGGGCCCCGGCCATGGCGGCGGTGAAGCACGGGATCACCATCCTCTTCTCCGACCTGCTCCTGCACTTGATCCAGAACCTCCTCATCCCCCTGTGCTATGCCTATGTGGCCGCCAGCGTGGCCTGGGCCGCGCTGGGCAACGACGGCCTGCGGCGCATCGCCGGGCTGCTGAAGTGGCTGGTGACCATCCTCCTGTCGGGGGTGCTGCTGGCCTTCCTGGCCTACCTGAACCTCTCCGGGGTGATCTCCGGCGGGGCGGACGCGGCCACGGTGAAGGCGGCCAAGTTCACCATCTCCAACCTGGTGCCGGTGGTGGGGGGCGTGATCTCCGACACGGCGGAGACCCTCCTGGCGGGGGCCTCGGTGCTGCGCAACGCCGCGGGGGTCTTTGGGATGCTGGCGGTGCTGGGGATCTGCGTGGTGCCCTTCCTGAACCTGGGGGCCCATTATCTCATGTACAAGTGCACCGCCGCCCTGGCGGCCACCGCCTCCGGGGACGGCCGGGTCACCGGCCTCATCGAGGCCCTGGGCACCGCCTTCGGCCTCATCCTGGCCATGACGGCCTCCTGCGCCGTCCTGCTGGTGGTGGCCATGGTGTCCGCCGTGTCGGCGGTGACGGGATAGGAGGGGAGCGCCATGGAACTCATCCGCACCTGGATCCTCAGCGTCACCGTCTCCGCCATGGTCATCGCCGTGGCCCAGGCCCTGATGCCCGCCGGGGCGGTGAAAAAGGTGGGCCAGCTCACCGGCGGGCTCATCCTGGTGCTGGGGATCCTCCAGCCCCTGGCGGGTATGGACTACGGGGACCTCTATGACCTGGTCACCGCCCTGCCTGCCGGGGCCGTCCAGCAGGAGGCGTCGGCGTTTGGCAGCTACGAGACCATGGAAACCATCATAGCCGGGGAACTGGAAGCATACATTGCAGACAAAGGGGAACAGCTGGGGGCGGCCTGCACCGCCCAGGTGACCTGCGCCCCCGGGGAGGGGGGCGTGCCCGTCCCCGAAGCGGTCACGGTCACCGGGGCCCTCACCCCCGCCCAGCGGGAGTCCCTGGCGGACTGCCTGGAAGGGGAGCTGGGCATCCCCCGGCAGGCCCAGACTTTTTACAGTGAGGAAGTGCCATGAACGGGAGAGAAACCATGGACCGCCTGGCCCAGCGGGTGCGGGCGTCCTTTGCCAAGTACCGCCTGGTGTGGCTGGTGATCCTGGCGGGGCTGGTCCTCCTGCTCCTGCCCACCGGCGGGGGAGAGGGGGAGGAGCCCGCAGCCGAGCCGGCCCAGGGGACCTTTGACCTGGAGGCCACCGAGGCCCGCCTGGCCCAGGCCCTGTCCAAGATCAGGGGGGCGGGGGAGGTGACGGTGGTCCTCACCGTGGCCAACGGCCCCCGGCAGGTCCTGGCCCAGGACGTGGACCGGGACACCGGCCAGGGGGAGGAGAGCACCCAGACGGTGGTCCTCTCCCGGGGGAGCAGCAGCCAGGAGACCGTCACCGTCCAGGAGATCTATCCCCAGTACCAGGGGGTGCTTGTGGTGTGCCCCGGAGGGGGCGACCCCGAGGTGCGCCTGCAGCTCACCCAGGCCCTGTCGGCCCTCACCGGCCTGGGGGCCGACAAAATATCCATCAGTGAAGGAAAGTGAGGAACAACCTATGAAACTCTGGAAACGCAACGTCATCGCCGCGGCCATCGTCCTCTTCGTCTGCGGGGCCGTGTACCTCAACTGGAGCTATTCCCAGGACACCGCCGCCGGCAAGAACCTGGGCCAGGCCGCCCTGGTGGGCCAGACCGACCCCCTCCAGAGCCAGGAGGACCAGGACGCCGCCGCCCAGGACGGGGAGGCTGCCCAGGACGGCGCCACCCAGGAGGGCCAGGAGGCCGCCGGGGAGAGCAGTTACTTCTCCACCGCCCGGCTCAACCGGCAGCAGGCCCGGGACAACGCCCTCTCCCTGCTCCAGGAGGCCGCCGAGGACGACAAGGCCGACCAGGCCGCCGTGGACGAGGCCAACGCCGCCATCCAGACCATGGCCGACGCCACCGTCACCGAGGCCCAGATCGAGAACCTCATCACCGCCAAGGGATACGCCGACTGCGTGGCCTTCCTGGGGGAGGACAGCATCAGCGTGGTGGTCTCCGCCATGGAGAACGGCATGACCGACGCCGACGCCGCCCGGATCGGGGAGATCGTCAAGGAACAGACCGGCCTGAACGCCGACCAGATCAAGATCATCGAAGCGGAATGAGCCGCCAAGCAAGCCCCTCCCTTACCACCGAGAGCCTGGTAAGGGAGGGGCTTGCTCTCCCTTTCCGGGGCTGGTATACTGGGAGACGAACCGGGGCGGCCATCCGGGCGCCCCCTGCCAAAGAACAGCCATAGGAGGGATCCCTATGCCCAACCCGATGAAATCCCTGCTCCCCCTGGCCGCGGGCCTGGCCCTGGGGGCCTGGGCCGGCCGCCGGGCCCGGCCCCAGCCCCCGGTGGAGGACCCCGCCCGCCAGGCCCAGCTCCAGCAGCAGATGGCCCAGCTGAAGGAGGGCTATGAGAAGCAGGACCGCATCCGCCGGGACTTCACCGCCAACGTCTCCCACGAGCTCAAGACCCCCCTCACCTCCATCTCCGGCTATGCCGAGATCATCCGGGAGGGGATGGTGAAGAGCGAGGACGTGGGCCGCTTCGCCGGGAAGATCTATGAGGAGGCCCAGCGCCTGATCACCCTGGTGGAGGACATCCTGAACCTCTCCCACCTGGACGAGGGGGCTCCGGGGCAGGAGCGCCGCCAGGGCATCGACCTCTACGCCCTCTGTGCCCGGGCGGTGGCCCGGCTGGAGGAGGCCGCCCGCCAGCGGGGCATCGCCATCGCCCTCACCGGCAGCCGCTGCCGGGTGGACGGGGCGGAAAAGCTCCTGGAGGAGATCATCTTCAACCTCTGCGACAACGCCATCAAATATAATGAGGAGAACGGCAAGGTGGAGGTGGCCGTCACCCGGGAGCCCCGGTGGGTGGTGCTCACCGTTTCGGACACCGGCATCGGCATTCCCCCGGGGGAGACCGACCGGGTCTTCGAGCGCTTCTACCGGGTGGATAAGAGCCACTCCAAGGAGATCGGCGGCACCGGCCTGGGGCTGTCCATCGTCAAGCACGCCGCGGCCTACCACGACGCCAAGATCCAGGTGGACAGCCAGCTGGGCCGGGGCACCCGGGTCCAGGTGCGCTTCCACCCCAGCGGGGAGGAGGGGCAGCCATGACCCTCCCCCTCTCCCCCGGGGCGGCAAAGGCCCTGGTCCTCCTCCGGGGGGCGGGGTACGAGGCGTGGATCGTGGGGGGCTGCGTCCGGGACGCCCTGCTGGGGCTGGCCCCCAAGGACTATGACCTGGCCACCTCCGCCCTGCCGGAGCAGACCAAGGCGGTCTTTGCCGGCAGGCCCGTGGTGGAGACCGGCCTGCGCCACGGCACCGTCACCGTCCTGCTGGAGGGGGAGCCCTTGGAGATCACCACCTACCGGGTGGACGGGGCCTATTCCGACGCCCGCCACCCCGACGAGGTGACCTTCACCCGGAGCCTCCGGGAGGACGCGGCCCGGCGGGACTTCACCATCAACGCCATGGCCTATGCCCCCGGGGCGGGCCTGCAGGACTTCTTCGGGGGCCGGGAGGACCTGGCCCAGGGGCTGATCCGGGCGGTGGGGACAGCGGAGCGGCGCTTCCGGGAGGACGCCCTGCGCATTCTCCGGGCCCTGCGCTTTGCCGCCGTGCTGGACTTCACCCTGGAGGGGGAGACGGACCGGGCCGCCCGGGCCTGCGCCCCGCTGCTGGCCGGCGTCTCCGCCGAGCGGGTGTCCGGCGAGCTGAGCAAGCTCCTCTGCGGGAAGGCCGCCGGCCGGGTGCTGCGGGAATATCCCGACGTGCTGGGGGTGGTGCTCCCGGAGATCCTCCCCATGGTGGGCCTGGACCACCGGAACGCCTACCACTGCTACGACGTGTGGACCCACACTGCCGTGGCGGTGGACCACGTGCCCCCGGAGCTCCCCCTGCGCCTGGCCATGCTCCTCCACGACATCGGCAAGCCGGACACCTTCTCCCTGGGGGAGGACGGCCAGGGCCACTTCTATGGCCACCCCCGGCGCAGCGTGGAGCTGGCGGAGAAAATCCTCACCCGGCTGCGGTTTCCCCGGCGCACCCGGGAGCGGGTGCTCACCCTGGTGCGCTACCACGACGCCGTCCTGGAGGAGACCCCCCAGCGGGTCCGCCGGTGGCTGAACAAACTGGGGCCGGAGGCCTTTTTTGACCTGCTGGCCATCCAGTGGGGGGACGCCTCTGCCCAGGCCCCGGCATATTGCACAAGATTGGACCACGTCCGCCGCCTGGAAACCATGGCCCGCCAGGAGCTGGCCCAGGCCCCCTGCCTCACGGTGCGGGACCTGGCGGTGGGGGGAGAGGACCTTCTGGCCCGGGGATACCGGGGCCCGGCGGTGGGGGAGGCCCTCCGGGCCCTGCTGGACCAGGTGCTGGCGGGGGCCCTTCCCAACGAAAAAACGCCTCTCTTGCAGTGGTTGGCCCGCCGAGATGCAGAAAAAAGGGAAAAAACGGAACTTCCCAAAGCCCCGCCCCGGCCATGAAAAAATCCGGGAACCGGTATTTCCCATCTTTTTGTGAAAAAATTGAAAATTTCTCTTTATTTTTTCTAGACAGTGTGATATAATAAGGCCACTCAAGAGGTCCGAGACACCGTCAAAAAGACGAAAACCGGACGGCGAGTACGGCTCTATCTCCAAAAGAAGGGAGGGTTGCGGTGGCCCGGGAGGTGCACCATCACAGCACAATAAAGAAGGAATCTAGGGTGTGGTTTCTCCTCAAATGAAGGAAGACATTCGAAGAGAGGCTGCATCAAACGAAAGAAGAATTCCCGCCTGGCGACGGAATGAGCCACCCGCCAGACAGGAGACCGCGTGCGAATAATAGTTGACATGACCGAACAACTATATTTCAACAAGAAACGAGGTAAAAAGTATGAGTAATCAGGGAGAGAAAAAAGGCGTCAGCGCGCTTGACTTTTTCTGCTTAGGTTTCGGCGCGATCGTCGGAGTCGGCTGGGCCGTCTCCATCAACAGCTGGATGTCTGACTGCGGCGGCCCCGTCCCCGCCGGCATCGGCTACATCGTGGCACTGGTTATGATGGTCCCCATCGCCCTGTGCTACTGCGAACTGGTTCCCGCCCTCCCCGTTGCCGGCGGCGGCATGGCTTTCGCCTTCCGTGCCTTCAACGATAAGGTGGCCGTCATCTCCGGATGGGCAGCCTTCGGCGGGTTCATCTCCATCATTCCTTGGGAAGCCATCCAGATCACCGACGTTCTGGGTTACCTGATCCCCAGCCTGACTGCTGGCGACCCGCTTTACACGGTGTACGGCACCGGTGTTCACCTGACCACCATCATCATCGGCGTTATTTGTTCGCTGCTGCTGTTCGCTCTGAACATGCGCGGCCTGGCCTCCGCAGCCGTTCTGCAGAAGATCCTCTGCTTCGTGCTGGTGGGCGCCGGTATCCTGGGCGCCGTGGCATCCCTCATCAAGGGCGATGCTTCCAACTGGCAGCCCATCTATGACACCACCAACTCTCTGGTGTATGGCAGCGCTGCCGATGGCTACGTGGAAGCCACCAACAGCAACATGATCGGCGGCATCCTGGCCATCCTGTCCACCGCTCCCTTCTTCCTGGCTGGTTTCGAGACCATCCCCCAGGGCGTTGAGGACGCCGGCGGCGACATCAAGTCCGTTGGTAAGACCGTGGTGCTCTCCGTGGCCCT
>DXDK01000092.1 GCA_019115545.1 Candidatus Evtepia faecavium | reverse complement strand
CTGGAGCGCAAGTCCTTCGCGGAGATCGCCGCCTGCCTGGGCATGCAGCCCAAGAGCGCCCGCATGGCCCTCACCCGGGCCCGGCGGAAAGCCAGGGACCTGGTCATGGCCGCCCTGGCCCGGCTGGAGGCAGAGTGACCCGGTTTCCTCGTCCCTTCTGCAGGCCACGCTGGAAAACAGCGGGGCTTGCCTGGAGAAGTAAACTTTCCCTGTTTTATGTTTATGGAAAAAGGCGGCCAGAAGGCCGCCTTTTCCTTCTTTTATACCAGCGTTGGTGCGTGGTACCACAGAGAAAGCGTCAGTGTATGGCTCTCCCTATCCCAGGCTCCGTGCCAATCGTCGTAATACCAGTTATCCTGTACTTCGCTGTCCGGATGGTTCAGGTCACACACCGGAATCATCACTTCCCCATACAGAGCGCGCGCCGCTCCCAGTAGGAGACTGTCGTTGAAATACCGATCCGTTCCCATCTGATAGTTAAACTCTAAAGGTGTATTTCCTTGAGTATTACATACAGAACAAACTTGTTCCACAGGCCACCACAATGCGTACCAGAACCTTCCCCAGTAACCCGCATACTCACTGCCAGCTTCTTTCATCATATCTGCTTGCAGTTCAAACAGTTTACGCACCGGGATATAGACCATGCCGTCTACGACCTGCATGGTAAGAGATGGCTGGTCCCGCACCACTGTAGTGCCATTTTTGTCTTGATACTGTACCATCAAATGGATGTCTGGGTTCAGCCCCTGCTCCATTTCATCCAGCATCCGCTGAACCATCACCACCGCTTCCGCGCGGGTGGAGACCTTGTTGGGCTGGAAACTGCCGTCGGGATAGCCCTTCACCACACCAGCTTTGGAGGCCATATGCACATACCCCTTCATCCAGTCCAGGATCTCCTCGTTGTCGGTGAAGGACAGGTCCAGCCCCTCTTCCACTTTTGCCTCGATCACCTGACCCAGGGCTCTGGTGACCATCAGGGCGATCTCATACCGGGCGATGGGCTTCTGCGGCTGGAAGTTGCCGTTGTTGTAGTCGCTGGGCACCACCATGCCGGAGTACAGGGCGGCCTCCGTCCAGCCCTGGGTGGTCAGCCAGTGGTCGTTCATGTCGTTCAGGCGGGGTTCATACTCTTTCGTGCCATAGTTACCCCATCTTGTTTTCGCATTCTCTACCATCCACTCCACCGTCTCGCACCCTGGAGTCAGGTGGGTGGCGTCCAGAATCATCTTGACAAACTCCGCCCGGGTGACGGCCCGTTCTGGCCGGAAGGTGTCGTCCTCGTAGCCGTCCACCCAGCCGGCGGCCACGGCCTGTTCAATCTCCGCCTGGGCCCAGTGGCCGTCCACATCCGGGAAGCTGCCCTCCTCCGAGGGGGCCGCCGCCGCGAAGGGGACCATCATGGCCGCCGCCAGCAGCAGGCTGGTGAGTTTTTTCCACAGTTTCATGGGGTTTCGCTCCTTTCTGCTTTTTCCCAGGGATCCTCTCCCTTACCCATATAGACCCGGGTTTTCGCCCGTTGCAACCGGTTTTCCCAAAATTTCTCCAATTTTCCCCCAAAAACCACCCGCGCCCCTGGGGACAGGAGTATCCCAGGGGCGCGGGTGTCTTGCGGAAGGCAAGGAGAGAGGAAGGACATCAGGACCGCAGCTGCCGCTCCCCCACGTCCAGCGGGGGGACGGCGGTGGTCCCGTATTGGGTAAAAGCAACGGTAAAGTGGGCCTGGAAGGTGTGGCGCTCCCCCGCCTGGTCGGTGCCGGTGAGGGTCACCTGGAAGTCGCTGTCCGCCAGGCGGCCGGCCTGGTCCAGGCGGAAGGTGTTCACCACCGTGTCCACCGCCACCCCCTGAGCCAGGCAATAGTCCAGGTGGGCAAAGCGTTTCTCCGGGTGGTCGGCCAGGAAGGCCCCCACGGTGGCATAGGTCTGCTCCGTGCCGTCGGCCCGGTAATAGAGGACTCCCTTGTGTTCCCCCTCCCAGGCGGCGCACTGGCTGGCCCAGTCCTGGGCGAAGCTGCTCAGGTCCTCCACCAGGGTGCGGTGGGCCTCGTACCACGAGCTGGTATAGTCCCCCAGGGCGTACCGGTCCCGGATCTCCTGGGAGAGGGTGACCCCCCTGGCCTGTTCATACCGGGTGTAGAGGAAGTCCAAGTAGTCGGCGTACTCCACCGCGGTCTCCTGGGGGGAGCCCATCAGGTAATAGGCCAGGGCGGGCAGGCCGGCGTTGAGGAGGGTGGGGATCTGCACCTGGGCCACGTTCACCTGGTAGAGGGTGGTCTCCCCCTCGTTGGCCAGCTGGACCACGTTGTTCTTCAGGTTCCCCACGGCCAGGTCCAGGGCGTTCTCGGCAAAGTCCAGGAGGCGGCGGATCATCTCGTCGTCGGCGTCCACCCCCAGGATGGTCTGGGGCCAGTCCCGCCGGGTGGCGGGACCCTGGTCATAGAGGCAGCTCTCCTCAGAAAAGCTGGTGCGGACGCCGTCCTTCTCCGTGATGTACTCCCGGTCCCCTTCCCAGGCAGTGGAGACCGAGGCGCTGTCCGCCCCGTCCTTGGCCCAGGAGCCCGCCCAGCGGAAGATCTCCGCCCCGTCCATGGCCAGCTGGATCTGGGCCTGGGCGGTGAAGTTCTCCTCCCGCAGGAGCAGGTCCTTGGCCGCCTGCTTATATCGGTCGTATCCGTTGACGCTGCCGAAGGCCGCCCCGACGGACACCGCCAGCAGCAGCACCCCGGCCACCAGGCAGACCACCAATCTCCGCCGGGCTTGCATGGGCATCATCTCCTTCTCTTTCCCCCATGATAGGCCGAGAAAATAAAGAAACCCTGGGATTTTTCTTAAGTTTTCCTTAAATTTTCCCACGCAAAAGGACGTGTCCCCAAAGGACACGTCCTGTTTATCGTCCTGTATCCAATCTTTTTTACCAGACCTTGGCACACCCCAAACCAACGGCCCCCTCCCCGGTGTGGCAGCAGATGCTCAGGGGCAGGGAAATGGAGGGCACCGTGTGCTCCGGAAAGGCCGCCTGGACCTCCTTCTGCCACGCTGCCCCGGCCTCGGCGTTGCGGCCGGAATAGCCGCAATAGACCCCCATCTTCAGCCCGGAAAAGCGGGTGGCCAGGTCGTGGCGGAGGGCCTCGATCATCACCTTCTTGGCGTGGACCATGCCCCGGACCTTTTTATAGGCGTCCAGCTTTCCCCCCTGGAGCTGGAGGACGGGCTTGATGTGGAGGATGGCCGCCATGGCCGCCCCGGCGGCGGTCATCCGCCCCCCCTTGCGGAGGTATTCCAGGGTGCTCACCGCCACGTAGATGCTGGACAGGGGGCCCTCCTTTTCCAGGATGTCCCGGACTTCCTCCGCCGAGCACCCCTGGGCCAGGAGGACCTGGGCGTTGCGGATGGACTGGGCCATGGTCAGGGAGAGGCGGCGGTCGTCCACCACCAGGACCCGGCCGTCGTATTCCTGGGCCAGGGCTTTGGCGGTCTGGCAGGAGCCGCTGAGCCCCGAGGACATGGGAAAGTGGAGGACGGCGTCGTGGGTGAGCAGGAGGTCCTCCCACAGGGCGGTGATCTCCTCCAGGGAGGGCTGGGAGGTGCTGATCTTGGCCCCCGCCTGCTGCCAGCGGAAGAAGTCCTCCGGTGTGCAGTTTTTCCCCTCCCAATAGGTGGTTCCGTCGATGGAAAAGGGCATAGAGACCAGGTAAATCCCCATCTCCCGGGCTTCCTGGGGGGTAATGCTGCTGTTGGTGTCCGTGACAATGGCTGTTTTCAAGGTGGCTCTCCCCTTAACCGTCGAATTTTGATTTCTATAGTATACCATATCCTTCCAGCCTTTTCAAGAATTCTTTCGCCCCCCAGAGGGGCTGCCTCCCCCGAAAAAGCGGGGGTCGTCGGTGCGGCCCAGGATGTAGTCGGTGGAGGTCCGGTACAGGTCCGCCAGGGCGATGAGGATGTCGCTGGGAATGTCCCGGTACCCCTGCTCATAGCGGAAGTACTGGGTCTGGGTCATCCCCAGTCTGGCCGCCAGTTGGCGCTGGGTCAGGTCGTGGTCCTCCCGCAGGTCGCGGATGCGTTTGTAGTACCCCATGGCGCTCCCTCCTGTGATATCCGTTTGGATATCTTGACAGTACTCCCATTCTGTGCTATCCTGGCCTGGTGATATCCGTTTGGATATCAACTTTTCCCGGAAGGAGCCCAACTATGTTCCCCTCTCTCCCCCTTGTCCTGTGTGCTGTCCTTTTCTCCTGGTTCCCTTGGGTCCCTGCCGGGGCCGCCCTGGTGGTGGGGCTGGTGGGGTGGTTCTGCTTCCCTCCCCCAGGGGGCTTCTGACGGCCCCCGCCGGAAAGTTTTCCCCATCCCCCTTGACAGCCCCGAATCCTTGTGATATTATTTTGATATCAAGAAGATCGCAAGGAGGCGATTCCCATGACAGAAATCATCCTCACCAACAAGAAGCACGGCATGCCCGTGCTCCTGCTGACCATCCTGGTGTACATCCTGGCGGTGGCGGGCACCATCTACTTCGCCATGGCGGCCATGGTCGCTCCCATGGTGGTGTGCATCGTCATCCTCTGCCTGGGCTGGCTGACCCTGCCGGGGCTGAAAGTCCTGGGGCCCCAGGAGGCCCTGGTCCTCACCCTTTTTGGCAATTACATCGGCACCCTGAAGGGAGAGGGGTTCTACTTCGTCAACCCCTTCTGCACCGCGGTGAACCCCGCCGCCAAGACCCAGATGAACCAGAGCCCGGACATCGAGGCCGCCAAGGGGGGCGGCGGCGTCCTGGCCGCCCTGGCAGGGGGCTCCTCCGGCCTGCCCAAGGAGGCGGTGAACAAGAAGATCTCCCTGAAGATCATGACCCTGAGCAACGCCCGGCAGAAGATCAACGACTGCCTGGGCAACCCCGTGGAGATCGGCATCGCCGTCACCTGGCGGGTGGTGGACACCGCCAAGGCCGTCTTTGACGTGGACAACTTCAAGGAGTTCCTCTCCCTCCAGTGCGACACCGCCCTGCGGAACATCGTCCGGCTCTACCCCTATGACGTGGCCCCCGGCGGGGAGGCCGGCCACGACGAGGAGAGCCTCCGGGGCTCCAGCGAAGTGGTGGCCGCCCGGATCCAGGAAGAGCTCCAGGCCAAGGTCGCCGAGGCCGGGCTGGAGATCCTCCAGGCCCGGATCACCCACCTGGCCTACGCCTCGGAGATCGCCGCGGCCATGCTCCAGCGGCAGCAGGCCAGCGCCATCATCGACGCCCGGAAGATGATCGTGGAAGGGGCCGTTGGCACCGTGGAGATGGCCCTGGAGCGGCTGAACCAGAGCGGCATGGTGGAACTGGACGAGGAGCGCAAGGCCGCCATGGTCTCCAACCTGCTGGTGGTCCTCTGCGGCAGCCACGAGGCCCAGCCTGTGGTGAATGCCGGCAGCCTCTATTGATCCCCGGGAGGTGCCGCCATGGCTGAGAGTAAAAAGGACGCGAAAAAGCAGATCCCCCTCCGGCTCTCCGCCAAGCTGTACGCCGCCATCGCGGCCTGGGCGGAGGACGACTTCCGCTCGGTGAACGGGCAGATCGAGTACCTGCTCACCGAATGCGTCCGCCAGCGGAAGAAGAACGGAAAGTATGTCTCCGACGAGATCGACGTCCCGCCGGAGCTGGACATCGAGTGACCACATTATTATATATTACCGTGAAAGGGTCTTTCCAGAGAAAGGAGTTTCCATGAACACCTATGCCATCGGCGATTCCGTCTATGCCAAGCTGGGCACCCTCCCCGTGGTGGGGACGGTGGTGGCCCAGGACAAGGCCACGGGAAAGTACCTGGTCCGCTTCAGCGCCGTGCAGCAGGACTGGTACGACGGGGCCGAGCTCACCCTCTGCCGGCGGGCGTGAGCCCCTGTCCCGAAAACGAAAAAAGGAGATATGATCATGATTTTAGTCAACACCGAGTATATCACCGGCCGGGAGCTGGAGATGCTGGGCCTGGTCCAGGGCAGCACCATCCAGGCCAAGAACATCGGCCGGGACATCACCCAGGCCCTCAAGAGCATTGTGGGCGGGGAGTTGGAATCCTACACCGACATGATGAACCAGGCCCGTGCCCTGGCCACCCAGCGGATGACCCAGCAGGCCGAGGCCATGGGAGCCGACGCCATCGTGGCCGTCCGCTACGCCTCCTCCACCGTGATGGAGGGAGCCGCGGAGATCATCGCCTACGGCACCGCTGTGAAGTTCCGCTAAGCCCTCGCCAATCCCTTTGTGGCCCGGCAGAGATCCTCTGCCGGGCCACGTTTCGTTTTCCTTCCTGGCACACACCAGGATTTCCCCAAAATTTCACCAAAACCAGATGGAAGGCCGCCGCCCCGCCTTTTACAATGGAAGCAGAGGCACACCACGCCTCGCTCCATGGAAAGGCAGGAATCCCAGTATGGAAAAGACCTATGTATTG
>DXDK01000091.1 GCA_019115545.1 Candidatus Evtepia faecavium | reverse complement strand
GCCGCCCGGAGCCTGTGAGGGGGTTCACAGTCCGGTCACCGAAATTTAACACAATCCTGCTGGAAGATTTTACGGCTCCGGGGTAGGATGTAACCTGAGAGAAGTATGTATCGTTTAAGACACGGGGCCCTGGGGGCCCAGACAGGAGGTCTGTTACCTTGAAAGAGCTGCTGAACAAAAAGGGCTTCATCTGCGACATGGACGGGGTCATCTACCACGGCGACCGCCTCCTCCCCGGGGTGCGGGAGTTCGTGGCGTGGCTCTATGCCGAGAAGAAGGAGTTCCTCTTCCTCACCAACAACAGCGCCAAGACCCAGCGGGAGCTCCAGGCCAAGCTCTCCCGGATGGGGCTGGACATCGACGAGAAGCACTTCTACACCAGCGCCCTGGCCACGGCGGAGTTCATCGCCAGCCAGCGGCCGGGGGCCCGGGCCTTCGTCATCGGGGAGCCCGGCCTGCTCAACGCCCTCTACGAGCGGGGTATTACCATCGACGAGACCGACCCCGACTACGTCATCGTGGGGGAGTCCCGGAACTACACCTACGACAGCATCTGCCGGGCGGCCCGGTGCGTGAACAACGGCGCCCGGCTCATCGGCACCAACACCGACCTCACCGGCCCCACGGAGTGGGGGGAGGTCCCCGCCTGCCGGGCCCTGGTGGCCCCCATCGAGCTGGCCACCGGCAAGGCGGCCTACTACGTGGGCAAGCCCAACCCCCTGATGATGCGCACCGGCCTGAACCTGCTGGGGGTCCACTCCCAGGACACCGCCATCATCGGCGACCGGATGGACACCGACATCGTGGCAGGCATCGAGTGCGGGCTGGACACCGTCCTGGTCCTCTCCGGGGTCACCGACCGGGCGGGCATCGAGCACTTCCCCTACCGCCCCCGCCTGGTGCTCCATGGGGTGGGGGACATCCCCGCCGCCGCGGCCAAGGGGGAGCTCACCGTGGTGGAGGGGGGCGCCAGTTGAGGCGGGCCGCTGCCAACAAAAAACGCTGGAATCCCAACGGGATTCCAGCGTTTTTCTCATCTCTGGTACTCGAAGTCCAGGTTGTACAGGCTCACCAGGTCCCCGTCCTGGATGCCCATCTCCTCCAGCCGGTCGAAGAGGCCGGCGTTGCGGAGCATCCGGTCAAACCAGTTCCGGGACTCGTAGTTGGAGAAGTTCACGTTGGCCATGATCTTCTGCAGCCAGGGGCCCTCCACGATCCACACGTCGTCCACGTGGCGGATGGAGAGGGGCTCGGTGGTGTCCACCTGGGGGGGCCGCTCCACGTACTCCGGCTCGTAGGTAATCACCGGGGGCAGGTGGGCCAGCTCCCCGGCGGCGGCCTTCATCAGCTCCCGCACCCCCTGGTGGGTGGCGGCGGAGAGCTCGAAAAAGGGCAGGCCCAGGCCCTCCACGTGGGCCTTGAGCTGTTCCAGCAAGGTGCGGTCGGCCAGAATGTCCGTCTTGTTGGCGGCCACCAGCATCTTCCGGCTGGCCAGCTCCGGGCTGTACTCCTTGAGTTCGGCGTTGATGGTCTCAAAATCCTCCACCGGGTCCCGCCCCTCAGAGCCGGACACGTCCACAATGTGGATCAGCAGCCGGCACCGGTCGATGTGCCGCAGGAAGTCGTGGCCCAAGCCGGCCCCCTCTGCGGCCCCTTCGATGATGCCGGGGATGTCCGCCATGACGAAGGACACCCCCTCCTCCACGAACACCACCCCCAGGTTGGGGAAGAGGGTGGTGAAGTGGTAGTTGGCGATCTTGGGCCGGGCCTTGGTGGCCACGGAGAGGAGGGTGGATTTCCCCACGTTGGGGAAGCCCACCAGGCCCACGTCGGCCAGGAGCTTCAGCTCCAGGATGACCGAGCGCTCCTTCCCCGGCAGGCCGGCCTTGGCGAACTGGGGGGCCTGGCGGGTGGGGGTGGCGAAGTGCTTGTTCCCCCAGCCCCCGTTGCCTCCCCGGCAGAGGACGAAGGGCTCGTCCCCGGACATGTCCTGGATGATCTCCCCGGTCTCGGCGTCCCGCACCACGGTGCCCCGGGGGACCTTGATGATCAGGGGGGCGCCGTTCTTCCCGGTGCACTGCTTGCCGGCGCCGTTGCCGCCGTTCTCGGCCACGTACTTGCGCTTGTACCGGAAGTCCATGAGGGTGGACATCCGGTCGTCCACCTGGAGGATCACGTCGCCCCCCCGGCCGCCGTCCCCGCCGTCGGGGCCGCCGGCGGCGATGTATTTCTCCCGGTGAAAGGCCACCGCCCCGTTCCCTCCGGCGCCGGAGCGCACCAGGATGCGGGCGGTGTCGATGAATGTGTTTGCCATGGGGCACCTCCAAAAGAGCGAATTTCTGAAGCCGCCGGGCTTCAAAAATTGGGGGTTTGCAGCCCGAACCGCGCCTGGCAGCGCCAGGTACGCTAGGGCTGAGAAGGATTTTTTCCCCGGCGCATGTCCGTGGAAAAAATGGATGGGAATTTCGTTTCCCGTCTGCGGGCAGGAAAATCCTGCGAGGCGCTGGGACGGAAAAAGCCCCGGACGGGGCGTCCGGGGCTTGGTTGCGCAGGGATTACTCCGCGGCGGCCTCCACGATGGAAACCTGCTTGCGGTCCTTGCCCAGCCGCTCAAACTTGACGCGGCCGTCCTTCAGGGCAAACAGGGTGTCGTCCTTGCCGATGCCCACGTTGGTGCCGGGGTGGATGTGGGTGCCGCGCTGACGGACCAGGATGTTGCCGGCCAGCACGAACTGCCCGTCGCCCCGCTTGACGCCCAGGCGCTGGGCCATGGAATCACGGCCGTTCCGGGTGGAGCCGACGCCCTTCTTATGTGCGAAGAACTGAAGTCCGATCTGAAGCATTGGTTACACCTCCATAACGTTCATGTGTTGGGGATACTCCTCCTGCAGCTGGACCAGGTAGACCATCAGGGCGGCCAACAGGGTCTGGCAGACCTGGTCTGCCTCGCCCTCCAGGTTGCGGGGGAGTTTCAGGTGGATGGAAGCCTCCTCCTCCTGGACCTTCACCGGGGCCTGGAGGCCCAGCACGTCGTTGACGGCGCACTCGGTGAGGCGCACGGCGCTGGTGACAGCGGCGCAGAGGAGATCTTCCCCCGACGGGGCCAGGCCGCTGTGGCCCGCCACGGTAAAGGCGGTGATGCGGCTGCCGTCGGTTTCAAAGGATGCCTGGATCATCAGGCGTTGATCTTCTTGATCTCGACCTTGGTGTAGGGCTGACGGTGGCCCTGACGCAGGCGGTAGCCCTTCTTGGGCTTGTACTTGAAGATGACGACCTTCTTGCCCTTGCCGTTTTTCACCACGGAGGCGTCCACGGAAGCGCCTTCCACCACGGGGGCGCCGAACTTGGGCGCGTCGTCCAGGATGGCCAGAACCTTGTCGAACTTGATCTCGTCGCCGGCCTGCTGGGGCAGCTTCTCGATGAACAGGACGTCGCCTTCGGCGACCTTGTACTGCTTCCCGCCGGTCTCAATGATTGCATGCATTGCCATTGCACCTCTTTCCTTTAGTACGGGCTCGCTGTCGGGGGCGAAGGGGGGAGGGGACCTCCGGCCTTACTTGTTACCCATTCAAAGCGGCTCTGAAATTATAACAGCGCCGGGGGCGAATGTCAAGCTTTTTTGCCTGGATTTCTGCCGGTGCGGGGAGGATGCATCGAGATTTTCGAACGGGGGATGCAATCTCTGCATTTGACGTTTCCCGGCAGGACCCTGTATACTGGGTGACAGGGAGGAGGCCGTGCCGGTCAGACGGTCATCCGCCGGGCAGCGCGCTCTGCCGGCGGCCTGCCTGCATTTTCTCCTCCTGATTACTCATACCCGCGACGGCAGCCGATCTTCCCGGCTGCCGTCGTGGTTTTTGGGGGAATGCATCAAATTTCTCGATGGCGGCATCGGACATCTCTGTTTTACTGCGGGAGGGCCCTTTGGTACACTTTGACCAAAGAGCTCTTTTGAGAAAAGAAACGGGACTGCAGCCCGAAATGAGAGAAACCAGAAAGTGAGGTATCCATATGCAAGACTCCAAAACCAAGAAAGGCATCGGCGCTGTCGACTTTTTCTGCCTGGGGTTCGGCGCCATCGTCGGCGTGGGCTGGGCGGTCTCGGTCAATGGCTGGATGGCCGACAGCGGCGGGCCGGTGCCCGCGGCGCTGGGCTATCTCGTCACCCTGATCTTGATGGTCCCCACCGCCCTGTGTTACTGCGAGCTGGTGCCCATGTACCCGGTGGCCGGGGGCGGCATGGCCTTTGCCTACCAGGCCTTCAACGAGAAAACCGCCTTTGTTTCCGGCTGGGCCGCTGTGGGCGGCTTCATCGGGGTGATTCCCTGGGAGGCCATCCAGGTGACCGACGTGCTCAGCTATCTCATCCCCGGCATCCTGGAAGGGGAACCCCTCTACACCGTGGCGGGCACCGGCATTTACCTGCCCACCATCCTCATCGGCGTGGTCTGTTCCTTCCTGCTCTTTGCCCTGAACATGCGGGGGGTGGAGTCCTCCGCCATGGTCCAAAAGGTCCTCTGCTTCGTCCTGGTGGGGGCGGGGATCCTCGGTGCCATTGCCAGCCTGGTGGGGGGCAGCGCAGAGAACCTCCGGCCCGTCTACGACGTCAGCAACCCCGCCGTCTATGGCCCTGGGCTGACGGAGGTCACCCACAACACCATCTTTGGCGGCATGCTGTCCATCCTCTCGGCGGCCCCCTTCTTCCTGTGCGGCTTTGAGACCATCCCCCAGTCAGTGGAGGAAGCCGGCGGGTCCACCACGTCCGTGGGCAAGATGGTGGTCCTCTCCGTGGCCCTGGCCTGCGTGTTCTATGCCGTGCTGCTGCTCTGCTTCGGGGCCGGCTGGCCCTGGCAGGAGTTTGCCCACATGACCAACCCCGCGGCGGCCACCATGCTGGCAGAGCTCTATCCCGGCGCGGCGGGGCAGGTCTTCTACTGGATCATTGTCCTGGGGGCCATGGCGGGCCTGTTCACCACCTGGAACGGGTTCTTCCTGGCCACCCCCAACCTGATGATGGGCATGGGCCGGGGCCGGCTGATCCCCGCGGTCTTTGCCAAACAGAACAAGAACAAGGTGGCCCCGGCGGGGCTGGTGTTCTGCCTGGTGCTCTCCCTCATCGGCCCCTTCCTGGGGGCGGGGCTCATCGGCAGCCTGACCTCCTTTAACTCTCTGGGGGTCATGCTCTCCTGGGTGATTACCGCCTGGTGCCTGGTGCGCCTGCGGAAAACCCGGCCGGATGCCCCTCGGCCCTATCGGATCCCCGGCGGCATCTGGACCGGCATCTTTGCCGGGGTGGTGTCCGCGGTGGTCTTTGTCCTCCTCTTTATCCCCAACGGGCCGGCCTTTGTGGGGAAGGTGACCGTCCTCATGTTTGTGGGCTGGATGGTCATCGGCCTGGTGCTCTACCTGGCCTCCGCGCCCCAGCGGCGGGCCATGTCCCCCGAGGAGCGGGAGAAGCAGATGTTCGCCCACGCCAGTCAGCAGGGAGAATAATCCCCCCCTGGAAACCCTCTCTCGAACATAGGATCCAACCAGCAACGCCCCCCTGGCTGCGGCCAGGGGGGCGTTGCTTGCTGCCGGACAGGGGAGGGGCTTCAGCTGCCCTGGGGGAGGCAGCCTGCCTGCCAGCGGGGGATATAGGTCTTGGCGATCTGCAAAAAAGACCGGGTGACGTCGCTGATACCCTTATGGGGGCGGGAGAGGAGCCCGACGGTCCGGTAGACCGGCGGATCAAAGGGGATGGCGACCAGGGACTTCCCCGCAGACACGGTGCGCAGGATGAGGTCGGTGAGAATGCTGAACCCGAACCCGGTCTCCACCAGTTTGACCACCGCCAGGTCGTCAGAGAGCTCGGTGAAGAGCTTGCAGGTGGACAGCAGACTCTGGTAAAGTTCATTCATAGGCCCGCTGCCAGCCAAGATCTCGCTGGGGGGAACAAAGGTGTATTGGTAGAGGGCCTCTTGCGGGATGGCGGTCCGCTGGGCCAGGGGATGGTCCTGGGAGACCACCACGAAGTACTCATCCTCGTAGAGGGGGAGAAACTCCAGGGAAGGGCTGTGCTTTCCCACGAAGAAGGTGCAGTCCAGCGCGTCCCGCTCCAGGCTCAGCAGCAGGTCCCGGTAGGAGTCCTGCTGCAGCACATGAAGGGTGGTTTCGGGAAACTTTTCCTGAAAGGTCCGCAGCAGCGACGGGAGCCAGGCGATGGACATGCTGGTCATGGAGCCGACGCGCAGCACACTGGTCCGCAGAGACAGGGCCAGGAACTGAAGCTGCTTCTCCAGGGTTTCGATGCGTCCCATGAGCTCCAGCAGGCTGGCGCCGCCCTTGGTGGGGGTGACCCCAAGGCGCTCTCGGTGGAAGAGCTTGACTCCCAGTTCCCCTTCGATGTTGTTGAGGATGTAACTCAAACTGGACTGGGAATAGCCCAGCTCTTCGGCGGCCCGGGTGAGGTTTCCCAGCTCGGCGATGCGGAGGATGGGTTCGTACTTTCCCAAGGGGATGCCTCCTTTCTCGACAGAAACGTGCTGGGTTTAGTATAGTACAGGCGGCCCGGGCTGAGAAATGAAAATTTTCGATAGGGAATCGGAACCGGATGCCATCGAAAACCCGCATCTGCCATCGAAAGCCTTCATTTGACATTTCCCCCCGCTGCCGTATACTGGAAATTAGGAAAGGGGAATCCCAATGGGAGACTGCCGGTGTTTAAGCCGCCCCGGCAGGTCACCTCTCAGAGGCGGAACTTTTCCTTGTTGCTCATAAACCGAAAGCCCAGGCAGGGAAACCTGCCTGGGCTTTCGGTTTTTTCAGAAAAGGGGCCGGCCCTCTCACTCCCCGGGCCCGCCCTGCCAGGATTTCAGATAGGCCTTGGTCAGGCGCAGGAAGGTCTGGGCCACCCCGTTGAAGGGGGCGGCGGCAGGGGAGAGGAAGAGGATGGTCCGGTACACCGCCGGGGCAAAGGGGATCACCGCCACCCGCTGGGAGGGGGGCAGCCCGGCCAGGATCAGCCGGGAGACCACGGTGAACCCAAACCCCGAGGCCACCAGCCGCAGCACCCCGGCGTCGGTGGAGAGGTGGGCGGACAGCCGCTCCGGCGGGGAGAGGCGACGGTAGAGGTGGGCCAGGGGGCTCACCTCCACCCGGCCCGGGGAGGGGAGGAAGGGATAGGGGTAGAGGTCCTCCATCCTCACTTCGGCCCGCTGGGCCAGGGGGTGGGACCGGGGGACCACCACCACGTACTCGTCCCGCCACAGGGGGACGGCGGACCAGGCGGGGCTGTGGCTGCCCACGTAGAAGGCGCAGTCCACCTCCTCCCGCTGCAGGCAGGTGAGCAGCTCGTCATAGCTGTCCCGCTCGATGAGCTGCACGGTGGTGTGGGGGAACTGGGCGTAAAACTGCTCCAGCAGGGCGGGCAGCCAGGTGGCGGTGATGCTGGGCAGGGTGCCGATGCGCAGGGTGCTGCTCTGCTGGGCGGCGGCCGCCGCCCGGAGCTTGTTCTCCTTGGCCTCGATCTCCTCCATGATGTCCAGCAGCTCCTCCCCCGCCGGGGTGAGGGTGACCCCCTGCCGCTCCCGGCGGAAGAGCTTCACCCCCAGCTCCTTTTCCAGGTTGGCGGTGAGGTGGCTCAGGCTGGACTGGGAATAGCCCAAACTCTCGGCGGCCCGGGTGAGGCTGCCCAGTTCGGCGATGCGGAGGATGGGTTCGTATTTTCCCATGGGGCATCTCCTTCCATGGGGCTCATGCCGGCCCCAGTTTCCCCAGGTACCAGCCGGTGGCCCCGTCTTTCTTGGCCAGGGCCCCCCGGCTGGTGCGGCGGACGATGGCCAGCCGCTCCCCGGCCTGCACCGGCAGGCGGTAATCGGTGGAGTCCAGGCAATAGGTCCCCCCGTCCCCCTGGCGGAGGTAGTCGGTGAGGATGTCCAGCTCCCGGCCGCTCTCCAGGTGGCGGCAGCGGGAGAACTCCTCCCCCAGGGAGAGGACCTCCAGGGCGCTGTGGCCCCAGCGGATGTTCAGGGGGTCCGGGGAGGGGGCCTGGTCCTCCAGGGCGGTCATCACCGGGAAGCCGTCGTAGGACTGCCAGCGGAAGGCCCCGCCGGGCTCCTTGGGGAGGATGAGGGCGTTGAGCTGGCCGTCGGCCTTCAAATTGCACCCCCCGTCGATGCTGGCGATGTGCCGGTCGGGGAGGAGCAGGGGCTTGGCCGAGGGGATGTCCGGGCGATAGAGGGTCACCGGCCAGTGGCCCACGATGACCCACCGGCGGAAGCCGTAGCCCTGGCTGAGGAAGTCGTCGTTCTTCATGCAGGAGCGGGCGGTGAGGTCCTCCAGCCGGTCCTCCCGGGGCACGCCCCCGTGGACGAAGAGGTAGTGGTCGTTTTTCAAAATGGTAGGCATGGCCCGGAGGAAGGCCACCTCCTCCGGAAAGGCCCTTTCGATGGCCTGGCGGGCGGCGGCCAGGTCCTGGGGGGTCCGGGTGTCCACCCCCGCCTGGTGGGCCATGTACACCCAGGCGCACTTCTCCCCCCAGAAGGTGCCGTACTGGAGGGCGGCCTCATCCGACCAGGCCTGGCGGAGGAAGGACAGGGTCACGTCCTCGCAGTTGCCCTGGAGAAAGTACACCGTGTTCCGCCGGGCCAGGTCCATGAGGTAATGGAGGGTGTCCAGCCCCCCGGTGGATTTCTCCAAAATGTCCCCCAGGACGATGAGGATGTCGTCGGAGGAGTAGCCCACCTTTTTCAGCAGCCCCTGGAGGAAGGGGAGGTTGCCGTGGATGTCGCTGACCACCAGCACCCGCCGGTCCGGCGGGAGGGCCAGGGGGCGGACGGTGGCCTGGGGGGCGGTCATGCCAGCTGGGCCTCCAGGGCCACCCAGCCGTTCTTCTCCCGGCGGCGGGTGACCCGGAGGCCGGCGGCGGCCAGGGCGGCGGCCACCTCGTCCCCCCGGGTGTCGATGATGCCGGAGCACAGGAAGGTCCCCTTAGGGTCCAGCAGCCGGGGCACCATGGGGGCCAGGGGGATGATCACGTCGGCCACGATGTTGGCCAGGACCACCTGGGCCTTCTCCCGGCCCAGGTCCTCCACCAGGGCGGGGTCGGCCAGGACGTTCCCCGCCAGGAAGCGGCACTTCTCCCGGCCGATGCCGTTGAGGGCGGCGTTCTCATAGGCCACGTCCACTGCCTTGGGGTCGATGTCCACCCCCACCGCCTGGGCCGCCCCCAGGCACAGGGCGGCGATGGCCAAAATCCCGCTGCCGCAGCCCAGGTCCAGCACCCGGTCCCCGGGCTGCACGTGGGCCTCCACCCCCTCCAGGCACAGCTGGGTGGAGGCGTGGGACCCGGTGCCGAAGGTGAGGCCGGGGTTCAGGTAGACGGGCGTCCGGCCCTCCGGTGCCGGCTTGTCCCGCTCCCACTCCGGCACCACGTACAGGCGCTCCCCGATGGTCAGGGGCTTGTAGTACTTCTGCCAGCTGTAGGCCCAGTCGTTCTCGCTGAGGGGGGCGGTGGTGTACTCACAGTCCAGCCCCTGGACGTACTGGGCCAGCTGGGCCCGGCCGTGGGCGTCGTCGGTGACATAGAACTTCACCCGGCACACCCCGTGCATCCGGTCCAGCAGCTCCTGGTCCACATAGTCCCAGTACTGCCGGTTCTGCTCCAGGAACTGCTGGAACTCCCCCTCGTCCTCGATGACCAGGGCGGCCATCCCCGCGGCGGTGAGCTTGGCGCACACCTCGTCCAGCCGCTCCGGGCTGGTGTTCACCGCCACCTCCAGCCATTTTACCTCTTCCATGCTGTATTCCTCCCCATAGCGTTTCGGCCGGGGCGGTGCCCGCTCCGGCCGGTGTGGTTGTCCTTTTATAATCGCGCAGCCGCTGTTCTCACCGCTGGGTGCCCAGATAGAACAGGGCCACCGTCCCCGGGCCGGCGTGGGCGCCGATCACCGGACCGATGTGGTTCAGGCGCACGTCCTGGACCCCCAGGCGGGTCTTGACCATCTCGGCCACCGCCGCCGCGTCCCTGCGGCAGTCACCGTGGCTGATGAACACGGTCTGCT
>DXDK01000090.1 GCA_019115545.1 Candidatus Evtepia faecavium | reverse complement strand
GGAGCATGTTGTTAACTGAGAAGCAGGCGCCCACATCCCGCAGCAGCTCAATGTAGTTGAGCTTCAGCAGCCAGTCGGCGTTGTTCACCATCTGGGCCTTGCCCTCGCCGAACTCGATGAAGCGCTCCATCTGCTTCTTGAAGCAGTCGCAGTTGTGCTGGATGGTCTCGGGGGTCATCATGGTGCGCATATCGGTGCGGCCGGAGGGGTCGCCGATGTAGCCGGTGCCGCCCCCCACCAGGACCACGGGCCGGTTGCCCGCCATCTGCAGGCGCTTCATCAGGCACAGGGCCATGAAGTGGCCCACGTGGAGGGAGTCGGCGGTGGGGTCAAAGCCGATGTAGAAGGTGGCCTTGCCGGCGTTCACCAGCTCCCGGATCTCCTCCTCATCGGTCACCTGGGCGATGAGGCCCCGGGCTTTCAGTTCTTCGTAAATCTGCATGACAAGTTCTCCTTTTCTCGTAGTGGATGCCATGGCCCGGGCCAGAAAAAAACGCCCTCTGCCACAGCGGACAGAGGACGACATACATCGTGGTACCACCTCTTTTTACCCCGCTCTCACGAGAGGGGCCTCAAGGGGTCTGAATGGTTCAAACCCCACGCGCGGTAACGGGCGCACCCGACATACCCTATTGCCCCGGCCCTGCGGGGGTTCAGGCAGCTGCTCCGGGAGGTAGCTTCACCGGCGGCGCTCTCCCCCTTGCACCAAACGGGGGCTCTCTGCCCAGCGGGGCGCCGGTTACTTCTTCCCTTCATCACAGTGGCGGTTGTTCAGTTGGATGGATTCTACACCTTTTTTCGCCCTTTGTCAATGGGGGCGGCCCGCTTTGTAGGCCTCCGCCTCCCGGAGCAGCTCCTCCGCCCCCTCCAGGATGGCCTGGGAGAGGTGAGCGCCCCCGGTGAGGCGGGCCAGCTCCTCCTTGCGGCCCTGGCGGTCCAGGTCCTCCACCTGGGTATAGGTCCGGCCCGCCCGCTCCTCCTTGTGGACGGAGTAGTGGCTGTCCGCCATGGCGGCGATCTGGGCCAGGTGGGTGACGCACAGCACCTGGCAGGACCGGGACAGGCGGCTCATCTTCTCCGCCACCTTGCCGGCGGCCCGGCCGCTGACGCCGGTGTCCACCTCGTCAAAGATCAGGGTCTGAATGCTGTCGTTCTCCGCCAGGACGTTTTTCAGGGCCAGCATGATCCGGCTCAGCTCGCCCCCGGAGGCCACCTTGGCGATGGGTTTCAGGGTCTCCCCCACGTTGGCGGACATGAGGAAGCACACCTCGTCCATGCCGGTCTCGTCCAGCCCGGACTTGCCGGGCTTGGGGGCAAAGTCCACCTCAAAGCGCACCTTGGGCATGTCCAGCTGGCGCAGTTCCTCCTCAATGCGGGCCTTCAGCGTCTCCGCCGCTTGGCGGCGTTTCTGGGAGAGGACCTCCCCCCGGGCCCGGGTCTGGGCCAGCTGGTCCTTCCGCTGCTGCTTGAGCTTGGCCAGGCTGTCGTCAGCCATTTCGATTCTGTCCAGCTCCTCCCGGCAGCGGGAAAGATAGTCCAGCATCTCCTGGACCGAGCCCCCGTACTTCTTTTTCAGTCGGTGGAGCTGGTCCAGGCGGGACTCCACCTCGTCCAGCTCCCGGGGGGAGAAGTCCAGGCTCTCCTTTACCTCCCGCAGGCGGTCTGCCGCGTCCTCGGCGGCGTAGCGCAGTTCAGACACCGCGCCAGCCAGCTGGGACAGCTCCCCGGACAGGGACGCCACCCGGGACAGGGACCCCTCCGCCTCCGCCAGGAGGCTGGCCGCCCCGCTCTGGCTGTCGCTGCCGAAGACGGCGTAGTAGGCGCTGCCCACCGCCTCCATGAGCTGGTCGGCGCTGCGGAGGATGCCTTTGCGCTCCTCCAGCATCTCCTCCTCCCCGGGCTGGAGGGCGGCCCGCTCCAGCTCGTCGATCTGGAACTGGAGGGTGTCCATCCGCCGGGCCTTCTCCGCCTCGTCCATCTGCAGGGCGGCGATCTTCCGCCGGATGTCCTCCAGGCGGTGGTATTCCTCCTGATAGGCCCCCCGCTCCCCTTCCAGGCCGCCGAAGCTGTCCAGATAGTTCAGGTGGCAGGTCTCGTCCAGCAGCTGCTGGCCGTCGTGCTGGCCATGGATGTCGATGAGCTGGGCCCCCAGGGCTTTCAGCTGGAGCACGGTGCAGGGCACGCCCCCCACCCGGCAGAGGTTCTTCCCATCCCCCTGGATTTTTCGGGAGATGAGCAGCTCCCCGTTCTCGTCGGGGCCCACGCCGTTCTCATGAAACCAGGGCAGGTCGGGAAGGCCCTGGAACAGGGCGGTCACCAGGGCGGACTTTTCCCCCGTGCGGATGAGGTCCCGGCTGGTGCGCTCCCCCAGCACGGCGCCGATGGCGTCGATGATGATGGACTTCCCCGCCCCGGTCTCGCCGGTGAGGACGTTGAACCCGTGGCCGAAGGAAATGTCCGCCCGGTCGATGAGGGCGATGTTTTCAATGTGGAGCAGCGAGAGCATGGTCCTTCCCCTTTCCTGTGGTCAGCCGTTCTTCTCCAGCATCTTCACGATGTCCAGGCAGAGGTTCTCCGCGTCCTGGGTGGTGCGCATGATGAGCAGGGCGGTGTCGTCCCCTGCCAGGCTGCCCACCATGTTGGGCAGGTGCATCCCGTCCAGGGCGGAGCAGGCCGCCGAGGCCAGGCCGGGCATGGTCTTGAGGACCACGATGTTCTGGGCGCTGTCGAAAGAGGTGACGCTCTCCCGGAAGATGTTGTTCAGCCGGCCGGCCACGTTCAGGGAGGTCTTGCGCTCGCTGACGGTATATTTGTAGGTGCTGTGGCCGGTGAGCTCCTTGACCAGGTGGAGCTCCTTGATGTCCCGGGAGATGGTGGCCTGGGTGGATTTCAGGCCCTTCTCCCGCAGCTTTTCCAGCAGCTGGTCCTGGGTCTCGATGTCGTATTCCTGAATGATGGCGAGGATCTCCGCCTGCCGTCTGGCTTTCATGCGCGGCTCCTCCTTTCCAGCTTGTGGTTGATCACTTCGTAGAAGCTCCGCCCGGAGAGTTTCACCAGGCACAGGCACCGCCGGGAGCGGCTGACCTCCACCGTGTCTCCGGAGATGAGCTTAAAGGCCTTCCCCCCGTCCACGGAGAGATAGGCCGTCTTCCGGCTCTGCTTGGGCACCGTGATGTCGATGAGCCGGTTCTTGTCCAGCACCATGGCCTTGGACTGGAGGGTGTGGGCGCTGATGGGGGTCATGATGATGTTCTCCGCCGTGGGCTCCACGATGGGCCCCCCGGCGGACAGGGAATAGGCCGTGGACCCCGTGGGGGTGGCCAGGATGACCCCGTCCCCGAAGATGTTGGAGATGAGGATCTTGTCCCCATACACCTGCAGGTCAATCACCCGGGCCACGGCCCCCTTGGTGATCACCGCGTCGTTGAGGGCCGCGCTGCGGAAGATCACCCGGCCGTCCCGGATCACCCGGACATCCAGAAGCATCCGGTTCTCCAGGGTATACTCGCCGCTCACCAGGCGGGTGAGCTGGGAGAGTTCGCTCTGCTCCAGCTCCGCCATGAAGCCTACGCTGCCCATGTTCACCCCCACAATGGGGACCCCAAAGCTGCTGGCGTCCTTGGCGGCGTGGAGGATGGTCCCGTCCCCGCCGAAGCAGACCAGGAAGTCGGCGTCGGGGAGCTCGGCTTTCAGCTCCTTGATCTTGATGGACGGGTCCAGCTCCCCGATGCTGCCCTTGTCCACGGGAAAGGGGAAGCAGATCTCCGTCCGGACCCCGGCGTTCCGGAGGATCCGTTCGCTGCTCTTGGCGGCCTTCAGCCCCTTGTCCCGGAAGGGATTGGGGCACAGGATGATTTTCACGGTTGTTTTCCCTCCAATCTCTCGTGGGATGCCTCCACCAGGGCGGCCAGGTCCCCCCCGTAGGGGGGCTGCTCCGCCACGGTGAGGTGGCCCAGATATTCAATGTTCCCCTCCGGTCCCCGGATGGGGGAATAGGTGAGGTCTTTTACAAAGAAGCCGCTCTCCCCGGCATGGCGGAGGAACTGCTCCAGCACCTCCCGGTGGACGGCCTTGTCCCGGACCACGCCCTTTTTGCCCACCTTCTCCCGGCCGGCCTCGAACTGGGGCTTCACCAGGCAGACCAGCTGCCCGCTGTCTTTCAGCAGGGGGCGCAGGGCGGGGAGGATCAGCCGCAGGGAGATGAAGGAGACGTCCACGCTGCCGAAGTCCAACGGCTCCGGAATGTCCTCCCGGGTGAGGTAGCGGACGTTGGTGCGCTCCATACACACCACCCGGGGGTCCTCCCGCAGTTTCCAGGCCAGCTGGCCGTAGCCCACATCCACCGCGTACACCTTGGCTGCCCCGTTCTGGAGCATGCAGTCGGTAAACCCCCCGGTGGAGGCCCCGGCGTCGATGGCCACCGCCCCCTGGAGGGCGGGCAGGTCAAAGACCGCCATGGCCTTTTCCAGCTTCAGCCCGCCCCGGCTGACGTAGCGCAGGGTCTGGCCGTGGATCTCCAGCTTGGCGTCCTCGGGGACGGACGCCCCGGCCTTGTCCATCCGGCGGCCCTCCCAGAACACCTGCCCGGCCATGATGATGGCCTGGGCCTTCTGGCGGCTCTCCGCCAGGCCCTGCTCAGTGAGCAGGACGTCCAACCGCTTCTTCCCTGCCATAGCTCAGCACCTCCCGGGCTTTTTTCGTCAGTGATTCCACATCCAGCCCGCAGAGGGCCCGGAGTTGGGGCACCGTTCCGTGGGGCACGAACCCCTCCCCGCAGGAGCACAGGACGCTCCCCCGCAGGGCGATGCCCCGGGCAGCCACCGCTGCCAGCAGGCCCGCCCCTGGGCTGCCCATGGAGACGCACTCCTGGGCCACCAGCAGGCGGCCGGTTTTTTCCACAGACGCCAGCACCTCCCGGGTGGGGAGGGGGACGATCTGGTTGAGTTTGATGACTTCCGCCGAGATGCCCTCCCGCTCCAGCCGGTCGGCCACCGCCAGCACCGTGCCGGTGAGGGTCCCGAAGCTCACCAGGGTGAGGTCCCGCCCCTCCCGGAGGCAGCAGGCCGGCGGTCCGCTGTGGTTCTCCCGGTAAGGGCCCTCCCCGCCCCGGGGATAGCGCACGGCCACTGGGCCGGGGGTCTCGTAGATGGCCTGGCGCAGCATGTCCCCCAGCTCCCCCAAGCTGGCGGGGCTCAGGACGGTGATGCCCGGGACGGTCTGAAGATACCCCGGGTCGAAGAGGCCGTGGTGGGTCTCCCCATCGTCCCCCACCAGCCCCGCCCGGTCCACGCAGAAGACGGCGTGGAGATGGTCGATGGCGATGTCGTGGATGAGCATATCATAGCTGCGCTGGAAAAACGTAGAATAGACGGCAAACACCGGGACAAGGCCCTGCTTGGCCATGCCGGCGGCCATGGAGGCCGCGTGCTCCTCGGCGATGCCCACGTCAAAGAACCGCTGGGGAAAGGCTTTGGCAAAGTCCGCCAGGCCGGTGCCGGAGGTCATGGCGGCGGTGATGGCGCAGATCCTTTCATCGGCCTGGGCCAGGCGGACCAGTTCCCGGCCAAAGCGGGTGGAGAAGGACTCGCTCCCCTTCCCTGCCGCGGGGGCACCGCTGCCCTCCCGGGCCAGGGGGCCGATGCCGTGAAACTCGTCGGGGCACTTCTCCGCCGGGGGGAAACCCTTCCCCTTCACCGTCTTCACATGGAGGAGCACCGGCCCGTCCACGGCGGCGGCGTAGCGGAGCAGCCGGGTGAGGCCTTTCACGTCGTGGCCGTCCACCGGGCCCATGTACTGAAAGCCCATGTTCTCAAACATGCTGCAGGGCAGCAGGCTGGCCTTGATCCCCTCCTTGAGGCGGTGGATCCCCTGGTAGAGGGCCCGCCCCGGGGGCGTGGCCCGCATGGCTTTGCGGTAGATCTCCTTGCCCCGCAGGTATTGGGGTTTCAGCCGCTGCTTGGCCAGGTGCTGGGCCACCCCGCCCATGCTGGCGTCGATGGACATGCCGTTGTCGTTGAGGATGACCACCATGGGTTCCCCGCTCTGCCCGGCCATGGACAGGCCCTCATAGGCCAGGCCGCCGGTGAGGGAGCCGTCCCCCAACAGGGCCACCACCCGGTAGTTCTCCCCCAGGCGGGTGCGGGCCACGGCCATGCCCAGGGCGGTGGACACCGCCGTGGAGGCGTGCCCGGCGATGCAGGCGTCATGGACCGACTCCGCCGGCTTGGGGAAGCCGGCAATGCCCCCGAAGGAGCGCAGGGTCTCCATCCGGCCGTTGCGGCCGGTGAGCATTTTATGGACGTAGCACTGGTGCCCCACGTCAAAGACCAGCCGGTCCCGGCTGGTGTCATACACCCGGTGGATGGCCACGGTGAGTTCCACCACCCCCAGGTTGGAGGCCAGGTGCCCCCCGGTCTTGGAGACCACCTGGATGACCCGGCGGCGGAGGGTTTGGCAGAGGGCCTCCGCCTCCTGGTCGCTGATCTGGGCCAGGGACTCGTATTCCTCGATTTGGTTCAACGCGGTCCCTCCTTTCTCCCCTGCGGGGGACCCAGGCATTTACTTGGTCCTCCCCGCCAGAACGTGGGCCAGCCCACAGAGATATTCCTTGCCGGGGAAGGGGTTCAGATAAGCGATGGCCTCCTGGGTGAGCTCGTCCACCCATGCCTCACAGGCGGCCACCCCTTTCAGGGCGGCGAAGGTGGACTTCCCGTTGGCCAGGTCGGAGCCGATGGGCTTGCCAAACTCCGCCTCGTCCCCCACCACGTCCAGCAGGTCGTCCCGCACCTGGAAGGCCAGGCCCAGCTTGCGGGCGTAGTCGGCGGCGGCCGCCTCCTCCTGGGGGGTGCTGCCGGCGGCGATGGCCCCCAGGCGGGCGGCGGCCTCGATCATGCAGCCGGTCTTCAGGTTCTCGATCCGGGTGATCTCCTCCTCGGTGAGGGACTGCCCCTCCCCCAGAAGGTCCAGCACCTGGCCCCCCACCATCCCCGCCGGGCCGGCGGCCTGGGCCAGGGTGGTGACCCCTTGGCAGATCCGCTCCGGAGGCAGCGGGGCCTCCGCCAGGACGGCGAAGGCGGCGGTGAGGAGCCCGTCCCCCGCCAGGACGGCGTTGGCCTCCCCGAAGACCTTGTGGTTGGTGGGCCGGCCCCGGCGGAAATCATCGTCGTCCATACAGGGCAGGTCATCGTGGATCAGGGAGTAGGTGTGGACCATCTCCAGGGCGCAGGCAAAGGGGAGGGCATCCTCCTCCCGCCCGCCGAACAGGCGGCACACCGCCAGGGTCAGCGCCGGGCGGATCCGCTTCCCCCCGGACAGCAGGCTGTAGGACATGGCGTCCCGGAGGGCGCCGTAAGCCGGCCACCGGGCGGCATAGGCCGCCAGGGCCTCCTCGATCCGCGTCTGGTCGGCGCGCAGTTGGCTTGTGATCTCCATGGTCATCCCTCCTCAGGGACAAAGGGGACCTCCTGCAGCTCGCCGGTGTCCTCCAGGCGCAGCTTGCTCACTTTCTGCTCCGCTTTGTCCAGCATGGTTAGGCACTGTTTCATGCGCTTGGCGCCCTCCTCATACAGGGCCAGGGACTCCTCCAGAGGGTGGTCCCCCGACTCCAGCAGGGCGACGATCTCCTCCAGGCGGGCCATGGCCTGCTCGAAGGTCAGTTTCTTTTCCGCCATCGGTGCTTCTCCTTTCCCGTTGCGGTGCAGGTGACCAGGCCATCGGCCAGGCAGAGGGAGAGGCCCTCCCCCGCCGTCACCTGCTCTATGGAATAGAGGACGGTGCCGTCCTCTTTCTGGGCAAAGGCATACCCCCGCCCCAGCACCCGGAAGGGGCTCAGGGCCTCCAGGGAGGCCGCCAGACGGCCGGCCCGCTCCCGGCTTGCCTGGACCTGGCGCTCCATCCCGTAGACCAGGCGCTGCTGCTGATAGTCCAGCAGCAATCGCTTCTCCTGGATGCTCCGCAGGGGAGACTGGAGGAAGGGGCTGCTCCTGGCCCGGTCCAGCTGCTCCCGCCGGCGCTGGAGGGTCTGGTCCATGGCCCGCTGCAGCCGGGCGTCCCAGTGGGCCAGGGTGTCCCGGACCTCCCCCTGGTGGGGCACGGCCCGCTCCGCCCCGTTGGAGGGGGTGGAGGCCCGCAGGTCGGCCGCAAAGTCGGCAATGGTCACGTCCGGCTCATGGCCCACCGCGGAGATCACCGGGATCTCCGACCGGGCGATGGCCCGGGCCACGGTCTCCTCGTTGAAGGCCCACAGGTCCTCCATGGAGCCGCCCCCCCGGCCGGTGATGATGACCTCCGCCATCCGGCAGGCGTTCACCAGGTCCAGGGCCTGGGCGATCTCCTGGGCGGCCCCCTCCCCCTGGACCCGGACGGGGACCACCAGCACCTTGGCCATGGGCCACCGGGCCCCCAGGATGCGGATCATGTCCCGCACCGCCGCCCCGGCCGGGGAGGTGACGAGGGCGATGGTACGGGGATAGGCCGGCAGAGGCTTTTTCCGGGCGGGGTCAAAAAGGCCTTCCCGGTGGAGGCGCTCCTTCAGCCGTTCAAAGGCGAAGGCCAGCTCCCCCACCCCGTCGGGCATCATGTGGCTGCAATAGAGCTGATACACTCCGTCCCGGGGAAAGACGGATACCCGGCCGGAGACCACCACCTTCATCCCATTCTCCGGGCGGAAGCGCAGGGAAGCCGCCTCCCGGCGGAACATGACGCAGCGGACGCTGCTCTCCGCGTCTTTGAGGGAGAAGTAGTGGTGGCCTGAGGGGTAGACTTTATAGTTGGAAATCTCACTGCGCACCAGCACCTGGGACAGCAGCCGGTCCCGGTCCAGCAGACCCTTGACGTACTGGTTGAGGGCAGTGACAGAAATGGGTTCGGTCATGATACCTTCCTATATTCCATGCAAATGATGGGCCCGCCAGGTGAGGATGGCGGTGCCCATGGCGTTGTCCGTGGAAAAGCGGGGCTCGGCAAACACCGCCCCGCACGCCGCGGTCATCCGCTCCCGCAGCAGCTGGTTGGATGCCACCCCGCCGGCGCAGAGCACCGGCAGGCCGGGGTAGCGTTCCAGGGCCTGCCGGGTGGCGGTCTCCACCCCCTGGATGATGGAGGCCAGGACGAACCAGCAGATGTCGGCGGGGGCGGCGCCCCCCTCTGCCAGGGCGTTCATCTTGTTCTCCAGGCCGGAGAAGGAGAAGGATGCCTCCTGCACCTTCACCCGGAAACTCTCCTGGTGGGTGGCCTGGCGGGAGAGGGCGTCCACCGCCTTCCCCGCGGGGAAGGCCAGGCCCAGCTTTTTCCCCGTGCGGTCGATGAGCTGGCCGGCGGAGATGTCCGTGGTCCCGCCGATGCAGGCCGCCCGCACCAGAACCCCGTCGGGCTGTGCGTAGAGCAGCTCCGTGGTGCCCCCGGACAGGTGCCACACCAGGTGGGGCCTGTCCAGCAGGTCCATCCGCCCGGCGGACCAGGCCGCCGCGGCGATGTGCCCCTGCTGGTGGGAGCAGGGGTAGAAGGGCACCTCCATGGCGGAAGCCAGCACCCTGGCCTGGGACTCCCCTGCCAAAAAGCAGGGCATGTAAGACCCCTCCACCTCCCGGGGACGGGTGCTGGCCCCCACCGCCGCCAGGGCGGCGGGCAGCCCCGTCTCCTTCAGGGCCGCCAGGATCTCCGGCAGGCGCTTCACGTGCTGGAAGAGGGCCTCGCTCTGGCGCAGGCCCAGGGAGCCCTGGGGGACCTCCAGGAGTTTCCCCACGTTCTCCCCCCGCGCTCCGTCAAACCAGGCGGCGGAGGTGGTGTAGTTGCTGGTGTCCAGCCCCAGAACGCAGCCCATGCTCAGGCCTCCTCCGGGGCGGCGCCGGGCTTTGCCGGGGTGTCGGGAAACTCCGCCCGGACAAAGGAGCCCAGGATGCCGTTGATGAAGGAGACCACCTTCTCGTCCTCATACTTCTTGGCGATCTCCACCGCGTCGTTGATGGCGGCGGCGGCAGGGATGTCCGGGCGGTAGAGGATCTCGTACATGGCCACCCGCATGATGGCGGCGGCGGTCAGGGGGATGCGGGCAAAGTTCCAGTTCTTGGAGTACTGGGCGATGTACTGGTCCAGCTCCGGGCCGTGCTCGGCCACCCCCCGGACCACGTCCTGGATATACTGCAGTTGTTTCTCGTTGGGGTACTCCTGGTAGAGGGGATCCTCCTCCCCCCACCGCTGGAAGCCCTCCCGGTCCAGCCGCTCCTGGAGGAACTCCTCCGCAGACTGGTGGGAGAACCCCAGGGAGTAGGCGCAGTGGATGGCGATCTCACGCGCGGCAGTTCTTGTCATATGGTATTCCTCCCACGGCGGCCAGGCCGCCGGTTATCGTACAGGCAAAGGTCCATTCCTCTCTATTATATACATGAATATACAAAAAGGAAAGCCCCCCGCCGGTTTTCCGGAAAACTTTTTCCCGACAGTAAGAGACCCGCGGCGTGTTCCGCCGCGGGTCTCTCCGACGTCTAAACGCTCATTCTTCTGGCTTGTCGAAGGTCACGCCCCCCACCCGGACATTGACGGCGGCCACTTTCAGGCCGCTGGTGTCCTCCACGCTGGAGATGATGGCCTCCTGCACCTTCTTGGCGATCTCCGGGATGATCCCGCCGTAGCGGATCTGGATGGAGACGTTGATGGTGATATTGTCAGACTCCCAGAGGATGGTGATTCCCTTGGACAGCTTTTTGCGGCCCAGGATCTGCTCACTCACGGTGCCCCCGGCCAGGCCGGTGACGCCCTCCACATCCAGGGCTGCGGCGCCGGCGATCATTTCCAGGACATCCTCCGAGACGTAGACATCTCCGTACTCCTCACTGCGGGAGTAATATTCTCTGCTTTCGCTCATGGCTGTTCTCCTTCCCTGCGGAACGGGATGGATCCGACGATCCTGGGGTGCCCTGCCGGGTCCGGCAGGCAACGGTCCGCTTTTTTGTAGTATACCATATCCGGGAAAAAGGGGCAAGCCTCTCTTTTCCCCGCGCCCTCAACCCTGGTGCTTCTGGGCGGCCAGGAGGGTGTTCTTCATGAGCATGGCCCGGGTCATGGGGCCCACCCCGCCGGGCACGGGGGTGATGGCGGAGGCCACCTCCTTCACCTGGGCAAAGTCCACGTCCCCGCAGAGCTTGCCCGCCTCGTTGCGGTTCATGGCCACGTCGATGACCACCGCCCCGGGCTTCACCATGCCGGCGGTGACCAGGTTCACCTTCCCCACCGCGGAGACCAGGATGTCCGCGCTGCGGCAGACCTCCTCCAGGTTGGGGGTGCGGGAGTGGCAGATGGTCACGGTGCCGTGGCGGCGCAGCAGCAGCAGGGCCATGGGCTTGCCCACAATGTTGGACCGGCCGATGACCACGCAGTGCTTGCCCTTGGGGTCGATGCCGTACTCGTCCAGAATCTCCATGATGCCGTAGGGGGTGCAGGGCAAAAAGCCCTCCTGCCCGATGAGCAGGGCACCCATGTTCATGGGGTGGAAGCCGTCCACGTCCTTTTCCGGGGAGATGGCCAGCAGGACGGCCTCCTCGTCGATGCCATCCGGCAGGGGGAGCTGGCAGAGGATGCCGTCGATGTCCTCCCGGCCGTTGAGCTCCTCGATCAGGGTGATGAGCTCCGCCTGGGTGGTCTCCTCCGGCAGGGCGTACTCCTCGCTGAGGAAGCCGCACTCCTCGCAGTCCTTCCGCTTGCTGTTGACATACACCCGGCTGGCGGGGTTGTTGCCCACGATGATCACCGCCAGGCCCGGCTTTCTGGCCAGGGACTGGGCCTCCCCTTTCACCGCCTCCTTACACTTGGCGGCCAGGGCTTTCCCGTCTAAAATCGTTGCCATCATTCAGCGCTCCTCTCTCGTTGGTTTCATGGTGGGTTCCGTTTCTTTCTTCCGGTTGACGTAGAGGTCCTCCGGTTTGGGGTGGGTGTAAAGCTTCCACAGGATGAGGCACACCGCCGCGGCACAGCTGAGGAAGGCCACCAGCTGGGAGGTGCGGATCCCCGTGGAGAAGAGGTACAAACTATCGGTGCGCAGCCCCTCGATGAACCCCCGCCCCAGGCCGTACCAGGCCACGTAGAGCAGGAAGTACATCCCGTCAAAGGCCCGCAGCCCCTTGTGGAGGAGCCAGCACAGCAGGCACAGGCCCACCAGGTTCCACAGGGACTCGTAGAGGAAGGTGGGGTGGACCTCCATGTACTTGCCCCCGATCTCCAGCCCCATGCGCCAGGGCAGGTCGGTGGGGCCGCCGTGGGCCTCGGCGTTCATAAAGTTCCCCCACCGGCCGGCGATCTGCCCGATGAGCAGGCCGAAGGCGCACACGTCCGCCAGGGCGGGAAAGGGGATCTTCTTGTACCGGGCCACCAGGAAGGCGATGAGCACCCCGGCGATGATGCCGCCGTAGATGGCCAGGCCCCCCCGGTGGATGTCCAGGCAGGCCATGAGGTTCAGGCTGCCGTCGTCGTTCCGGTAGATTTCAGAGTTGAAGATGATGTAGTACAGCCGCGCCCCGATGATGCCTCCGGGGGCGGCGAAGAGGATCATGTCCAGGATATCGTCGGGCTTCAGGCCAAATTTCTTGGCCTGCCAGCAGCAAAAAGCCACCCCCAGAAAGAATCCCAGGGCGATGATCACCCCGTACCAGTAAATGTGGAAGGATCCGATGGAAAAGGCCACAGGGTCCAGGGTAAACGCCAGCCCCAGGCCGGGAAAGGTCACGGTGTTCATGCCCGCTCCTCCTGGGGACGGATGACCACCATCGCCGTGTACTCCGGCCGGACCCACTCCCGGAGGAAGCCCTCCACATCCTGGCGCTCCATGGCGTCGTAGACTTCCGGGAAGGTCCAGGGATCTCCCCCGGCAAAGTAGGCCTGGGCCTGCTCCACGCAGAGGTTTTCAAAGGAGTTGAGGCTGCGGACATAGGCGCCGTAGGAGGCCTTTTTCAGCCGCTGGAAGAGGGCCTCGTCCACCCCCTCCCGGGCCAGGCGGGCGGCCTCCTGGAGGATGGCCTCCCGCACCTGGTCGGGGTGCTGGCTCTCCCCCCCGGCGATCAGGAAGGCGCAGCCGGGGTAGTCCAAATAGCTGAGGTAGAACCCGCTGTTGATGAGCCCCGCCTCATAGAGGCGGTTGTACAGGGGGCTGGAGGACCCCGCCAGGACCTCGCAGGCCAGCTCTCCCAGCAGGCGCTGGCGGACCTGGGCGGGGCCGTCTGGCGCGGGAAGGCCCTTGATGCCCAGCTGAAGCAGGGGGGCGGAGACGGCCATGGCCCGGCTGTCCTCCTGGCGGAAGACCGCTCTGGGTTCCGCCCCGCCGCAGTCCCGGGGGATGGGGGGCTTGGCCTGCTTGGGCAGGATGTCCCGGGCCATCTGGCACACCCGTTCCGGGTCCACGTTCCCCGCCACGCACAGCACCATGTTGGAGGGGGTATAGAAGGCGGCGTGACACTGGTAGAGGGTCTCCGCCGTGATGTGGGAGATGGACTCCACCGACCCGGCCACGGAATTGCGCACCGGGTGGTGCTGGTAGAGGGCCTCCAGAAGAAGGTGATAGGCCTGCCAGCCGGGCTGGTCCTCGATCATCCGGATCTCCTGGCCGATGATCCCCTGCTCCTTCTCCACGCTCTCCTGGGTGAAGTAGGGCACGGAGACGAAGGTCAGCAGGGTCTCCAGGTTCTCCCAGAACTGGTCGGCGCACTCAAAGTGATACCCGGTGAGAGCGGTGCTGGTGAAGGCGTTGGGGGAGGCCCCGGTGGCCGAAAGGGTCTGCAGGGCGTTGCCCCCGTCGGGGGTGTCGAACATCTTGTGCTCCAGGTAGTGGGCGATGCCCATGGGGGTGTCCAGCCACTGGCCGTCCAGCTGGAAGCGGGTGTCCATGCCGCCGTACCGGGTGGCGAAAAAGGCATAGCACTTGCCAAAGTCCGGCTTGGGGAAGACGAAGACCCGCAGACCGTTTTCCAGGGTCTCTTCATACACCGTCTCCCCGATCCGGGGGTAGTTGTGTTGGATCATGGGTTAGCCCTCCTTTCCCCGCAGGGTGTAGATGCTGTCCAGGCGGATCTTCTGGGCGGTCTCCACCACCTGGTCCAGGGTGACCTGGCCCACGGCCTCCGCCAGGGCCTCCGGGGCAAAGTCCGTGCCGGAGACGAAGCGGTTGAGCCAATACTCCTCCAGCCGGCCCTGGGTGTCCAGGGTGGTGCGCAGGGAGCCCATCACCGACCGCCGGGCGGCCTCCCACTCCTCCTGGGAAATCGCCCCCTTCTGGCAGGCTTCCAGCTGGGCCAGGATCTCCTCCTCGGCTTTCTGGAAGTTGGCAAACTCCACCCCGGAATAGACCTGAAGGACCCCCTTGTTCTGGGCCAGGGAGGAGCTGGCGAAGTAGCACAGGGAGAGCTTTTCCCGGACGTTCAGGAAGAGCTTCGAGGTGGTGGTGCCGCCATAGACGGCGTTGAACAGCAGCCCCCGGGCGATGCTCTCCCGGTCCCGGAAGCCGCCCCCGGTGCGAAAGCCCAGGATCAGCTTCCCCTGGCCCACGTCCATGGCGTCCTGGAAGCGGCGGACGGGCCCCTGGGGGGCCTCCACCACCTGGGTCCGGGGGACGGGGCGGCGGTCTGTCTTGGGCAGGGCGGCAAAAGCCGTGCGGAAGGCATCCTCCACCCGGGCCGGGTCCGCCGAGCCGCAGTAGTAGAGGTAGACCGGGGCCTGCTCCACCATCTCCCGGTAGCGGGCATAGAGGGCCTGGCCGGTGATGGCCTGGGCGGCTGCCTCGGTGCCCAGCTTATCCAGGCCATAGGCCTCCCCGGCGCACATCTGGCCCCGCAGGCGGGAGAGGGCGTACTGGAGTTTGTCATTGAGCTGGGCGCGGATCTTATCCACCAGGTTTTTCTTCTCGCTGTCCACATAGGCCGGGACGAAGGCCCCCTCCTCCCCTGCCGGGGCCAGCACCAGCTCCCCCAGCAGGGCGGCGGCGGACTCCAGGATGCGGGTCTCCGGGGGGACGAAGGCGTCGTCCAGAAAGCTGCCCCAGAAGCCCACGCACTGGACCTCCCCCTTCTTCCGGAGGATGGGCTGGATGGTGCCGCCATAGAGGTCATCCAGGGCGGCGGACAGGGCCTCCATATCCGGGTGGGCCTGGGTGCCCCGGTGGAGCACCTTGGGCAGCAGGGCGTTTAAGGCCGCGTGCTCCGCCGTCAGGGGCTCCACAAAGGTCACCGCCAGCAGGGATGTCTTGAATTTTTTGGTCTGGACCGCCCGGAGGGTAACCCCGGGGGCCAGAAGGGATTCCGTCATTGGGAGCATCGATCTGCCCTCCTTTGGGTTGTGTTGCAGGAATGACAAGGATATTCTACCATATTTTGCGGGAAAGTAAAGAACTGCCGGTGTCTGAGAAAATCCTGTCCCGCCGGGAAAGATTTATTCAAAATCCTCTTGACAAAACCCGCCATCTGCGGTACGATAGTCACCGTTGTAAAGGAATTCAGCTTTACATGCCGCACAAGGGAGGGGCCGCCATGAAGAACCAAGCCTACCGCATGGCTATGCTGTACGATTTCTACGGCGACCTGCTCACCGCCCGGCAGAAGGAATTCTATGACCTGTATTACAACGACGATCTCTCCCTGGCAGAGATCGCGGAGAACTACGGCATCACCCGGCAGGGGGTGCGGGACATCATCGTCCGGGCGGAGAAGACCCTGGAGGACATTGAGGAGAAAACCGGCCTCATCCAGCGCTACCACCGCACCCGGGCCACCGCCGCCGCCCTGCGGGAGCTGTGCCGGCAGTTCCAGGCCCGCAGCCAGGCTCTGGGGGACGACCCCCAGCTGGACGACCTCTGCCAGCAGCTCAGCCAGGCCATCGACGACTTGGAGAGGGAGTGATTTTCCATGGCATTTGAAGGACTAACCGAAAAACTCTCCTCCGCGTTCAAGAAACTGCGGAACAAAGGCCGCCTCACCGAGGCCGACGTCAAGGAGGCCATGCGGGAGATCCGCCTGGCCCTGTTGGAGGCCGACGTCAGCTACAAAGTGGTCAAAGACTTCATCAAGCGGGTCACGGAAAAGGCCGTGGGCTCTGAGGTGCTGGAAAGCCTCACCCCCGCCCAGGCCATCGTGAAGATCGTCAACCAGGAGCTCATCGACCTCATGGGGGGCGACAGCACCAAGATCACCATCGCCTCCCAGCCCCCCACGGTGGTCATGATGGTGGGCCTCCAGGGCGCCGGCAAGACCACCAACGCCGCCAAGCTGGCCGGCCTGATGCGCAAGCAGAACGGCAAGCGTCCCCTGCTGGCCGCCTGCGACATCTACCGCCCGGCTGCCATCCAGCAGCTGGAGGTGGTGGGCAAGCAGCTGGACCTGCCCGTCTTTCAGATGGGCCAGGAGAACCCCGTGACCATCGCCCAGGCGGCCATCGAGCACGCTAAGAAGCACGGCAACGACATGGTCTTCCTGGACACCGCCGGCCGCCTCCACGTGGACGAGGAGCTCATGGATGAGCTCAAGGCCATCAAGGCCGCGGTGAACCCCAGCGAGATCCTCCTGGTGGTGGACGCCATGATCGGCCAGGACGCGGTAAACGCCGCCAAAGCCTTTGACGAGGCCCTGGACATCGACGGCGTGGTCCTCACCAAGTTGGACGGCGACGCCCGGGGCGGCGCGGCCCTGTCCATCAAGGCCGTCACCGGCAAGCCCATCAAGTTCGTGGGCACGGGGGAAAAGCTGGACAACATCGAGGTCTTCCACCCCGACCGGATGGCCTCCCGGATCCTGGGCATGGGGGATGTGCTCACCCTCATTGAGAAGGCCGAGCAGCAGTTCGACCAGCAAAAGGCCCAGGAGCTGGCGGAGAAGCTGAAGAAAAACCGCTTCACCCTGCAGGACTACTACGACCAGCTGGTCCAGGTGAAGGGCATGGGCTCGGTGGACGAACTGCTGGGCATGATGCCCGGGCTCAACGCCAAGGCGCTGGAGGGGGCCTCCATCAACCAGAAAGCCCTCTCCCGTACCGAGGCCATCATCCTCTCCATGACCCCCCAGGAGCGGGAGAACCCCGCCATCCTCAACAGCAGCCGGAAAAAGCGCATCGCCGCCGGCTGCGGCCTGCAGGTGGTGGACGTCAACCGCCTGCTCAAGGAGTTCGGGATGATGCAGCAGATGACCAAGCAGATGAGCAAACTGGCCGGCAAGCGCCGGAAGGGAAAGTTTGGCAAGCTCCCCGGCGGCTTCCCGGGGCTGCCCTTTAAGTAAGTTGGTTCCCGCGTCTCGCGGTTCCATAGACAGAATTCATTTGGAGGTGAAAGGACATGGTTAAGATCAGACTGCGCAGAATGGGCTCCAAGAAGAACCCCTTCTATCGTATTGTGGTTGCAGATTCCCGTTATCCCCGCAACGGCCGCTTCATCGAGGAGATTGGTACCTACGATCCCCTGCAGGAGCCCGCTGCCATCAAGGTGGACGCCGAGCGCGCCCAGGCTTGGATCAAGACCGGCGCTCAGCCCACTGAGACCGTGAAGGCTCTGCTGAAAAAGGCCAACGCCATCTAATTTGGAGGGCACATGAAGGACTTGCTCACTTATATCGCCCAAAATCTGGTGGAACACCCCCAGGCCGTGGACGTACAGGAGACGGAAACGGACGGTACGGTGGTGCTGGAACTCCGGGTGGATCCCAGTGACATGGGAAAGGTGATCGGTCGTCAGGGCCGGATTGCTAAGGAAATCCGCACATTGATGCGCTCTGTGGCCCAGCGCCAGGGCAAAAAGGTTTCCGTCGAAATTATGGACTGAAAAATGGCGGCGCTTTTTGCGTCCGCCATTTTTTCCTTTTATCCGAAGGAGGGATCCCCCTTGAAACAGCAATATCTGGAGGCAGGAAAGATCGTCAACACCCACGGCATCGCCGGCGAGGTGAAGATCCTCCCCTGGGCCGACGGGCCGTCGTTCCTGCTGGACTTTGACACCCTGTACATCGACGGCCAGCCGGTGGCGGTGGAGCGCGCCCGGGTCCACAAGAACTGCGTCCTGGCCAAGCTGGCCGGGGTGGCGGACATCAACGCCGCCATGAAACTCCGGGACAAGGTGGTGTGCATCGACCGGGACGACGCCGCCTTGGAGGAGGGGGCCTTCTTCCTGGCCGACCTCATGGGCCTGGAGGTCCGGGACGCCGACAGCGGCCAGGTGCTGGGCACCATCTCCGACATCTTAACCCCCCCGGCCAGCAACGTCTACGTGGTCACCGGCGGGGCGCGGCAGCACATGATCCCCGCCGTGCCGGAGTTCATCGTGGAGACCAACCTCGACGAGGGCTACCTCCGGGTCCGGCTCATTGAAGGGATGTGAGGCCGGTGGACTTTCTCTATCACATCCACATCATGACCCTCTTCCCCGACGTGGTGGGGGACATGCTGTGCGAGTCCATCCTGGGCCGGGCCCAGGAGCGGGACATCATCCGCATCGACTGCCACCAGATCCGGGACTACACCCTCAACAAGCAGAAGCAGGTGGACGACTACCCCTACGGCGGCGGCCACGGGGCAGTGATGCAGGCCGACCCCCTCTACCAGTGCTGGAAGCACCTGTGCGAATTGGAGGGGGAGCGGGTGCACACCATCTACCTCTCCCCTGCCGGCAAGGTGTTCTGCCAGGCCGATGCCAAGCGGCTCCAAAGGGAGTACAGCAAACTCATCCTGGTGTGCGGCCACTACGAGGGCATCGACCAGCGGTTCATCGACGAGTGCGTGGACGAGGAGATCTCCCTGGGGGACTTCGTCCTCACCGGGGGGGAGATCCCCGCCATGGCGGTGGCCGACGCAGTGTGCCGCCTGGTGCCTGGGGTTTTGTCCGACCCGGAGTGCTTCACCGACGAGAGCCACTGGGACGGGCTGCTGGAGTTCCCCCAGTACTCCCGGCCGGAGGTGTGGCACGATCGCCGGGTGCCCCCCATTCTTCTCTCCGGCCACCACGCCAACATCGCCAAGTGGCGGCGGAAGCAGGCCATTCTCCGCACCCGGGACCGGCGGCCGGATATGTATGAAAAACTGGACCTCTCCTCCAAGGCAGACCGGAAGCTGCTGAAGGAGATTGCCGACGAAGAGGCCGCCCAGGCGAACAAAGCCCCCCTCACCACCGAATGAGATCGGGTGGGAGGGGGGCTTCCTCTTTTTTAGAACCCTTTTTCCGCTTGTATGCGCTGCTCCACCTCCGGGCTGGCGGGGGGAAGCTCCTGTCCCGGCTGCCAAACCAGGACCGCGTCTTTTTCCGGCCCCACATAGATGGCCTTCACATCGGAGGGCAAGGGGATGCCCAGTTTGCCCTCCGCCTCGGTTTCCCCCTTCGGGAGCACATAAAAGGTCTCATTTGACTGCCGCCCCTCCGAGATATCATCACCAAAGGCAAAGATCGACCGTTGCGGGATCAGATAAAGAACATGATCCTCCGACCATTGATAGGAAATGCTGTGGGCCGCGTCATCCACCCAAAGGTCCACGTTAATGGAGCCGTCGGAGAGTTCCGTCACTTGATTGATCACGATATCCTCCTGAGAAAGGGGAAGGGATACATTCAGCTGCAAAGCGACCAGCACCAGGAACACCGCCACACCAAGGAACAGCATAGCGATTCCCCCGCGGAACAGGTCTACCCGCTTCTTCTTATTCCACTGTTTCTCTACAGGGTGAAGGGGGGCAGCGGCTTCCCGGGACGCTTCCAGGGGAAGGGGCCGGGAAAGGGCAGTGTAAAACCGCCGGCACCGGGGACAGTCTGCCAGGTGCTCCTCCACCGCAGCGCGGCTCTCCGCGGTACAGGTGCCGTCACAGTAGGCGGGCAGCAGATCTTCGATCACAACGCAGGACAAGGTCATGTCGTCTCCTCCTTTCCAGCCATTTCATCTCCCAAAACGCTTTCCAGCGCCTGGTGATACCCCTCCCAGTCAAAAGAGGGACGGTATGTTTCCCAGAAGGGGATGTATTGCGTTTCCATCATGGTCTCCATGGCAGGGCTTGCGGGGGGAAGGTCCTCTCCCCTCTCCCAGATCAGGATGCGGTCTTTCGGTGTCCCCACATAGACGGCCGGTACGTCTCCCCCCAAATTGTAGCTCGCATGCGGATTGACCTTCTCGGGATCCTGTGTGACGCTGAACGCAATATAGGTGTTGTACAATCCGTATTCCGACGTGCGCCTCGGTTCCAGCAGCGCTCGCTTGGGGGTAAAATACACCGATCCGTCGTCTGTTTCTTCCACCAACAGCGTATCCAGGCTCTTCCCGTCATCAATGTAGAAATGGAAAACAACCGTACCGTCCTCCAGCTGACAGGCCTGGGAGATCTGGATGTCCTCTGTCGGGATATCGGTCCCTTTATGGATGGTCAGCCACAGAGGACAAACGGCCAGAAAAATGGCTACTAAGGCAATGGCAACCCCCTTCCAGCGGGCCCGCCTCCGGGTTTTCTTCCAGGTGGTCTGGACTTCCTTGAGGGCCGCTGTCTCCTCCTCCTCTTCCGGCGTGGGAAGAGGCACAGAGAGGTCCGCCAGCCGCTGCCGGCATGCAGGGCATTCCGCGAGGTGTTCCTCCACCAGGCTGCGGCTTTCCTGACTGCACACCTCGTCATAGTAAAGGGGAAGCAGGTCTTGAATCAACCCACATGGCACGTTCATGGCAATCCCTCCTTGATCTTTCCCTTGGCCCGGTAATAAGTCACCCGGGCCCAGCTTTCCGTCTTGTGGAAAAGGGCAGCAATTTGCGCAAAAGAGAGTTCTCCAAAGAGGCGGAGGAGAAAGACCTCTTTATAGGGCTCCTCCAAGGCGTGGATCCCCTGGTAGATCTCCTGGAGGGACTCCTGATCCAGCAGCCGCTCCTCCAGGTTGTCCTGGGTCCAGGTGGCTTCCAGCTCCTCTTCCCTGCCCTTGCGCTTCTCCCGGCGGCAGTGGTCAAAGTAGGTGTGCTTGGCAATCTGGCACAGCCAGCTGTAGAGAGAGCTTCTGCCGTCGAATTGGTCCAACTTTTCCAAGACCTTGAAAAAGGTCTCCTGGGTGATCTCCTCTGCGACCCACTGGTTGCGGCAGAGGACCAGCAAATACTTATAGACGTCTCGGAAATATTTCTGGTACACCTGGTCAAACTCTGTCACCGCTCTCCCCTCCCTTCATCCATAAGACGGTGGAGGCCGCCATTCGTTACAAACTTTCCCCTGTTTTGCCAAAAACGGCGTCACCAAATTTGGTGACGCCGTTTTGAGCATAATGTTCCGCTTACTTATTCACCACAAAGTTCTCCGTGGTCAGCTCGTTGTACTTACCGCGCTTCACGTAGTGGGTGTGCAGGTACTCGTGGGAGGCGTGGCAGCCGGGGCCCTTGCCGTCGCCCCACTCCTTGTAGAAGTTCATGAGGGACTGGTTCTCGTGGGACTTGCGGATGGTCTTGCGCTCGTCCTCGCCATAGATGGCCTCCATCCGCTTCTGGCGGACGATCTCGATGTCCTCCTGGGGTCTGGGCTGGCCGCCGCCGGTGATGCAGCCGCCGGGACAGCCCATGACCTCGATGAAGTGGTAGGGGGAAGTCCCCTCCCGGACCTGGTCCATGAGCTTCCGGGCGCCGGCATAGCCGCTGGTGACGGCGATCTTCACCTCGAAGCCCTCGGCGGCCTTCCACTCGGGCTTCACGTTCTCCAGCTTGATGGTGGCCTCCTTCACCTGCTCCAGGCCCACAATGGGGGACACGTGGAGGTTGGGGAAGGGCAGCTCCCGGCCGGTGATGATCTCATACACCGTGCGCAGGGCGGCCTCCATCACGCCGCCGGTGACGCCGAAGATGTCCGCGGCGCCGGTGGAGAAGCCCAGGGGATCGTCGAACTTCTCGTCAGGCAGGCTGCGGAAGTTGATGCCCATGGTCTTGATGAGGTCCCCCAGCTCCCGGGTGGTGAGGACGGCGTCCACGTTGGGCACGCCGTCGTTGCTCAGCTCGGGGCGGGCGCACTCGGTCTTCTTGGCGGTGCAGGGCATGATGGACACCACGTACATGTCCTCCGCCTTCTTGCCCAGCTTCTTGGCGTAATAGCTCTTCACCACCGCGCCGAACATCTCGTGGGGGGACTTGCAGGTGGACAGATTGTCCAGCTGGTCGGGATAGTTGTGCTCGATGAACTGGATCCAGCCGGGGGAGCAGGAGGTGATCATGGGCAGGGTGGCCACCCCGCCGGAGAGCACCGCCCGGAACCGCTCCAGGAACTCCGTCCCCTCCTCCATGATGGTGAGGTCGGCGCCCCAGTTGGTGTCGAACACATCGTCAAAGCCCATGCGGTGGAGGGCGGCGGCCAGCTTCCCGGTCTCGCAGGAGCCGGCGGGCTCGCCGAAGCACTCGCCGATGCCCACGCGGACGGCGGGGGCGGGCTGGACCACCACGCGCTTGTTGGGGTCGTTGATGGCCTGGACCACCCGGTCCTTGTGGCTGGTCTCCCGCAGGGCGCCCACGGGGCAGACCACCACGCACTGGCCGCAGAAGGTGCAGGCCGTGTTGCCCATGGGCAGGCCAAAGGCGGGGGTGATCACCGTCTGGAAGCCGCGGTTCTCCGCAGTGAGGATGGAGGTGGTCTGAATGTTCTTGCACACGCTGACGCAGCGGCGGCAGAGGATGCACTTGTTGGGGTCCCGGGTGATGGACTCGCTGACGTCGATGGGCTTCAGGTCACGCTCCCCTTCGTAGGGGGAATCCTCCACCCCCAGCTCCCGGCCCAGGGCCTGGAACTCGCAGTCCTGGTTCCGGGCGCAGGTGAGGCACTTCTTGTCGTGGTTGGAGAGGAGCAGCTCGTACATGGTCTTCCGGGCTTCCTGGACCTTGGCGTTGTTGGTCTCGATGACCATGCCGTCCCGGGCCTCCACCATGCAGGAGGCCTGCAGGTTCTTGGCAGGGGGGCTGATCTGCTCCACCACGCAGATGCGGCAGGCGCCGTACTGGTGGATGCCCTCCAGGTAGCACAGCTTGGGGATGTGGATGCCGTTGCGCTCGGCCGCCTGCAGGATGGTGCTGCCGGCAGGGGCGGTGCATACTTTCCCGTTGATTGTGAGTTTAATATCTGCCATATCACTTACCTCCTGTCACAGCGCAGGCAGCGGCTGGCTTCGGCACGGGCGTCCAGCTCGTGCATGCCCAGGTTCCGTTCGCAGAAGCTGCCAACTGCTTTTTCCGCCTCGATCTGTCTCGTCAGGAAGCGGTTGTGGGGGACGATATCCCCTTCGATGTGGTAATCGGTGATCTCCTGGTCAAAGCCCTTGTACAGCTCGCCGGAGCCGCCCAGGTACTTGTCGATGCCGGAGGCAGCCACCTTGGCCTCGTGGACGGCGTTGACGATGTCCTTGGGGCCGCGGTGGGCGTCGCCGCCCACGAAGACGCCGGGCATGGACGTGGCCTGGGTGTACCGGTCGGCCACCACCCGGTCACCGTGGAGCTGGATGGAGCCCTTGATGAACTTGGTGTCGGGGGTCTGGGAGATGGCGGGAATGGCCACGTCGAAGGCCTCCACATAGGTCTCCCCGCTGGGGACGGCCTTGCGGCGGCCGGAGCTGTCGAACTGGCCCAGGGTCTGCTTCATGATGCAGATGCTGTTGAGCTTGCCGCCGATGCCCACGAAGTCGGTGGGGTTGGACAGGGTGCGGATGGTCACGCCCTCTTCGATGGCGTCCTTGATCTCCACCTTGTCTGCGGGCATATCCTCCATGGTACGGCGGTAGAGGATGACCACTTCCTTGGCCCCCAGACGGACGGCGGTACGGGCGGAGTCGATGGCGGTGTTGCCGCCGCCGATGACGGCCACCTTCTTGCCGGTGAAGTCCAGGTCCTTCTGCAGCATCACCCGCTTGAGGAAGTCCAGGCCGTGGTAGACCCCTTCCAGGTCCTCCCCGGGGATGCCCAGCTGGAGGGTCTTCTGGGCGCCGATGGCGATGAAGATGGCGTCGTAGTTTCTCTGCAGGGAGCGGAAGGAGACGTCCACGCCGATCTTGGTGTTGAGGATGATGTTGACCCCGGCACGCTCAATGTTGTGGATCTCCCGCTCAATGATGCCCAGGGGCAGGCGGTAGTCGGGGATACCGTAGGTCATGATGCCGCCGGCACGCTTTTCTGCCTCGTACACGTCCACGTGATAGCCCAGGCGGGCCAGGTAGTAGGCGCAGGTGAGGCCGGAGGGGCCGGCGCCGATGATGGCGACCTTCTTATCCAGCTGGGCGATGGGCTTCAGGTCCTCGTCGGTGGGGAAGCCCTGGGCATAGGCCCAGTCGGTGGCGAAACGCTTGAGCTCGCAGATGTTCATGGCCTCGTCCACCGTGCCGCGGCGACAGCGGCTCTCGCAGGGGTGGGTGCAGACACGGCCGCAGATGCCGGAGAAGGGATTGTCCCGGAGCATGGTGCGGGCCGCGCCCATGTAGTCGCCGGTGGCGATGAGGCTCATATAGCCGGGGATGTTGATGCCGGCGGGGCAGGTGTTCTCGCAGGGGCTGGAGACCAGCTCGCCGCAGACACCGGCGGAACAGCGCTTCTCCACGATGTGCTCCTCGTACTCCTCCCGGAAGTACTTGATGGTGGAGAGCACCGGGTTGGGGGCAGTCTGTCCCAGGCCGCACATGGCGGTGTCCTTGATGACCGCGCCCAGGTGCTCCAGGATCTCGATGTCCCCTTCCTTGCCTTCCCCGTTGGTGATGCGGTTGAGGATCTCCAGCATCCGCTTGGTGCCGATGCGGCAGGCGGTACATTTGCCGCAGGACTCCTCCTGGATGAAGTCCAGGTAGAACCGGGCGGTGTCCACCATGCAGGTGTCCTCGTCCATGACGATCAGGCCGCCGGAGCCCACGATGGAGCCCAGGGCCGCCAGGGACTCATAGTCCAGGGGGGTGTTGATGTTCTCGGCGGTGATACAGCCGCCGGAGGGGCCGCCGGTCTGGGCAGACTTGAACTTCTTCCCGTTGGGGATGCCGCCGCCGATGGAGTAGATGACCTCGGACAGGGGGGTGCCCATGGGGACCTCCACCAGGCCGGTGTTCACAATGTTGCCCGACAGGGCGAAGACCTTGGTGCCGGGGCTCTTCTCCGTGCCGAACTGGCGGAACCAGTCGGCCCCGTTGAGCATGATGGCGGGCACAGTGGCCAGGGTCTCCACGTTGTTGATGATGGTGGGCTTGCCAAACAGGCCGCTCTGGAAGGGGAAGGGCGGCTTCTGCCGGGGCTCGCCGCGCTGGCCCTCCACGGAGGCCATGAGGGCGGTCTCCTCGCCGCAGACGAAAGCGCCGGCGCCGATGCGGATCTCAATGTCAAAGTCGAAACCGGAACCGAAGATGTCCTTCCCCAGGACCCCTTCCTCCCGGGCCATCTCCAGGGCGGCCTTCAGCCGCTCCACGGCGATGGGATACTCGGCACGTATGTACACCACGCCGTGGTTGGCCCCGATGGCGTAGCCGCCGATGAGCATACCCTCGATGACGCTGTGGGGGTCGCCCTCGAAGACGGAGCGGTCCATGAAAGCGCCGGGGTCACCCTCGTCGGCGTTGCAGATGATGTACTTCTCGTCGCCGTCCTCCCGGTAGGCGGCCTCCCACTTCACCCCGGTGGGGAAGCCGGCGCCGCCGCGGCCCCGGAGGCCGGAGCGCTTCATCTCCTCGATGACGGCCATCCGGTCGCCCTTTTCCAGGATGCGGGCCAGGGCCAGGTAGCCGTCCTTGGAGACATAGCTGTTGATGCAGTTGACGTCGATGAGGCCGCAGTTGCGCAGGGCGATGCGGACCTGATCCCGGAAGAAGGCCACGTCGTGGATGTTGGACACCCGCTTCTTCTGGATGCTGTCGTAGAAGGTGTAGTCGATGACGGGCTCGCCGCCGATGAAGTGCTTCTGGACCACGTCCTTCACCCGCTCCGGGGTCATCTCGGTGTAATAGGTCTCATCGGGCAGGACGTAGACCACAGGACCCACGGCGCAGGTGCCCATGCAACCGCGCTCGATGACGGCCACTTTGTCGGAGAGGCCGGCCTTTTCCAGCTCCTCCACCATGGCGTCCCGGACGTTTTTGCAGCCGGAGGACATACATCCGGTGCCGTAGCACACCATGCAAAGGTGGCTGTACTGCCCCATCTTTTCCAGATAGGTCTCCTTCATCTGCTGAAGGTCAGCGATGCTTCTGATCATGCCTGGGCACCTCCTTCGGTGAGTTCTTCCACGGGCTCCTCATACTGGGCCAGGATCCCTCTGAGTTTGGCGGGGGTCACCTGCTTGTAGACTTCGTCGTCCACCATCATCGCAGGGGCCAGGCCGCAGGCACCGATACAGCGGGCGATCTCGAAGGTGAACTGGCCGTCCTCGGTGGTGTCGCCCACCTCCACGTTCAGCTCCCGCTTGATGGCGTCCACCACTTTCTTGCCGCCGCGGACATAGCAGGCCGTGCCCTGGCACATGCGGATGGTGTGCTTGCCTCTCTTCTGGGTGGAGAAGAAAGAATAGAAACTGACCACGCCGCTGACCTCGGACACCGGAAGGTTCATCCCATCGGCGATAAACTCCTGCAGCTGCATGGGGAGATAGCCAAAAATCTCCTGGGCCGCGTGGAGCACCATGATGAGAGAACCTTCCTTGTCTTTGTACTGCTCGATCACCTGGGCGACCGCGTCGTACAACGCCTTTTCGTCGGCGCCGCAGGTAGCGCAGACGATCTCCGGTCTTTCGTTCATAGTTTTCCTCCTTTTCACCCCGGGCATGGGGAAGCTGCCGCCCGGGGAGTGTGACGGGCCGTCCCCCGCTGGGACACAGCGGTCTTCGGCCGATGGAACGTAGATGGAGCCTCCCGAGGAGAGCCCCACTGCCCAACCTGGAAAAAGTAGGCTGACCGCAGTCAGCGGATCCTCTCTCCTAACGAATCCTCCGCAACGCGTAGGCTGGCGTTTCGGAATCCCTCTTTTCTATGTATACACGGATCCGTTATATCACATTAAATTATAGATTTCATTGCCTTTTTTGTCAATCAGCAATTCCTCCGAAAACGCCATTCTTCGGCGTTAGAACGTCATCCCTCCCCCTTTATTTTGTGGTTAGCCGGAGCTTACCACTACAAAACTGGCGTTTTCTTCCTTTTTGTGCAAAAAGCGCAGGCCTTTCCTGCACGCAGGCCCCCGGACCGGAAATCGCTTTGCATGGGAAAAGAGGCCCGCCACTGGGTGGCGAGCCTCTTGTGTGAAACACTGTGCCCTTGTCCTGGCGGTCCCTCAGGTGCCCAGGTAGGCCTCCTTCACCGCCTCGTTGGTGAGCAGTTCCCGCCCGGGGCCGGACATGGTGATCCGCCCGGTCTCCAGGACGTAGCCGGTGTCGGCGGTCTTCAAAGCCATATTGGCGTTCTGCTCGATGAGGAGGATGGTGACCCCCTTCTTGTTGACCTCCTCGATGATGCGGAAGATCTCCCGCACCACGATGGGGGCCAGGCCCAGGGAGGGCTCGTCCATCATCATCACCTTCGGCCGGCTCATCAGGGCCCGGCCCACGGCCAGCATCTGCTGCTCGCCGCCGGACAGGGTGCCGCCGGCCTGCCACTCACGCTCCCGGAGGCGGGGGAAGAGGTTGAACACCCACTCCATGTCCTCCCGGATGTCGTCCTTGCGGAGGTAGGCCCCCACCCGGAGGTTTTCCTTCACCGTGAGGTCGGCAAAGATACGCCGCCCCTCCGGCACCAGGGTGATGCCCCGGGAGACGATCTCCGTGGGGTTCTTGCCGGTGATGTCCTCCCCTTTAAAGAGGATCTTTCCCCCTCTGGGTTTCACCAGGCCGGAGATAGCCCGGAGGGTGGAACTCTTTCCGGCGCCGTTGGCGCCGATCAAGGTGACGATCTCCCCTTCCGGGACGTCGAAGGAGATGCCCTTGACGGCCTCGATGCCGCCGTAGTTCACCTGTAGGTTTTGAATGCTGAGAATCGGTTCACTCATCTTCTACCACCCCCAAATAGGCGTCAATGACGTGCTGGTTCTTCTGGATCTCGGCAGGCAGGCCGTGGGCGATGAGGCTGCCGAAGTCCAACACATAGATCC